>DATDKQ010000145.1:0-3665 GCA_036519915.1 Solirubrobacterales bacterium
TCAACTCCACCCTGACCTCGAAGCCGAGATGGACGATCCGATCGACCATCGCTTCGATCGTCTGCCCATTCGGCTCGTGGCGCACCTCGACGTCGTGCGGCCGGACCCAAGCCTCGCCGAGCCGGTGCGCCGGCCCAACAAACCCCATGACGAACTCGGAGGCCGGATTCTCATAGAGGTCTCGCGGTCCGCCCGACTGCTCGACCTTGCCGTCGTTCATCACGATGATCTGCTCCGCGACGTCCATCGCCTCCTCCTGATCGTGGGTGACGAAGATCGTCGTCACGTGCACGTCGTCATGGAGGCGCCGTAGCCAGGTGCGCAGCTCCTGCCGCACCTTGGCGTCGAGCGCGCCGAAGGGCTCGTCGAGGAGCAGCACCCGCGGCTCGACCGCAAGCGCCCTTGCCAGCGCCATCCGCTGGCGCTGTCCGCCCGAGAGCTGGTTCGGGAAACGCTTCTCGTACCCCTTCAGGTGGACGAGCTCGATCAGCTGCTTGACCCGCTCGCGAATCGTCCCGTTGCCCTCGCCCCTGATCCGCAGACCGAAGGCGATGTTGTCGAACACGGTCATGTGCTTGAACGCGGCGTAGTGCTGGAAGACGAAGCCGACGTTCCGATCCTGCACTCGGGTCTCGGTGTTGTCCTCACCCGAGATCAGCACCTGACCGGTGTCGGGCTGCTCGAGGCCGGCGATCACGCGCAGCAGCGTCGATTTGCCGCTCCCGCTCGGGCCGAGCAGGGCGGTCAGCCCGCCGTCCGGCACGTCGATCGAGACGTCATCCAGGGCGACGAAGTCGCCGAACCGCTTGGTCACGTTCTTGACAGAGATGGCCATCTCAGGCCTCCTTTTGGATGGGCTGTGGGACGAACACGCCCGGGCCGGGCAGATCGTGGTCCTCCTCGTCGGCATCGACGCTCCGCGCCGACCGCTTCTGGAGGAAGCTCATGCCGAAGAGCACGGCAATCGCGATGAGCGCCAAAACGAGGGCCGCCGCGTAGGCGCCGGCCAGGCTGAAGTTGTCGAACTGGTCCTTGACGAAGAGCGGCAGGGTCTGTGTCCCGCCGCTCCCCGAGACGTTCCCCGCCACCACGCTCACCGCGCCGAACTCCCCCAGTGCTCGGGCCGTGGCCAGAACGACTCCGTAGGTGACGCCCCACCTGATGGCGGGCAGGGTCACGCGCCAGAAGGTCTGCCACGGCGTGGCTCCCAGGGTTTCCGCCGCCTCCTCCTGGTCGGTGCCAATCTCCTGGAGCACCGGCATCACCTCGCGTACGACAAAGGGCAGCGAGACGAAGATCGTCGCCAGGATCATGCCGGGGAGGGAAAAGATGATCTGGATCCCGTTCTCGGCGAGCGACTCCCCGAACCAGCTGTTGCGCGGGGCATAGACCAGGAAGAGCGCAAGTCCGATCACCACCGGAGAGATCGCGAACGGAAGATCGATCGCCGCGTTCAGGAGGGCCCTGCCGCGGAAGTTCTGGCGGACCAGCACCAGAGCAGTGATCACGCCGAAGATGGTGTTGAGGGGGACCGCGATCCCGACACAGACGATGGTCAGCCAGAAGGCGTGGAGGCCGTCCGCACTGGTGACGGCGTCGATCGGCTGGCTCAGCCCGTGCTCGAAGGTCCGGTAGAAGATCATCCCCACGGGCACGATCAGCAGCGCCGCGAGGTAGAACAGCGCGATCGAGCGCAGCCCGAGCCGGGATCGCAAGCTAAGCGCGCTCATGCCTCGACCTCCAGCTGGCGAACAGGTTCAGCGCGAAAAGCAGTGCCACCGAGATGCCCAGCAGCAGCACCGACACCGCAGCGGCCCCCGACAGGTCGTTGGTCTGCACCCGGCCGAAGATGTAGACCGAAGCGGCCTGGGTCTTGAAGGGGATGTTCCCGGTCAGTAGGACGAGGGAGCCGAACTCGCCGATCGCGCGGGCGAACGCAAGCGCGACCCCGGCGATGATCGCCGGACCCAGGTTGGGCAGGATGATGCTGCGGAAGATGCGGTGGTTGGGGGCACCGAGCGACGCGGCGGCCTCCTCCATCTCCCGATCGACCTCCAGCAGCACCGGCTGCACCGAGCGGACCACGAAAGGCAGCGTCACGAACAGCAGCGCCATCACGACCGCCACCCTCGTGTAGGCGGCGTGAACGCCGATCGGTGAGTTCGGGCCATAGAGGGCGAGCAGCGTGAGGCTGGCGACGATCGTGGGAAGCGCGAAGGGCAGGTCGATGATCGAGTTGAGGAGCCGCTTGCCGCGGAATTCGTCGCGGACCAGCACCCAGGCGATCAGCGTGCCCATCACCGCGTTGATCACCACGACGATCAGCGAGGAGATCAACGTCAGCTTGATCGCCGCGACGGCCTCCTTGTCGGTGATCGCATCCCAGAAGTGACCGAGGCCGTCGTCGAACGCACGCGTGAACACCGCCGCCAGAGGCAGCAGCACGATGAGGCTGATCCACAGCGTCGCGGTTCCGCGAGCGAGAACCGCACCGCCGAGGGGGACCCGAAGGCCCGCCCTCGGCGGCCTGGCTGCAGCGGTGTCAGCTGATGCCATGTCGGCGGCTCGCTCCTGACGGCTAGCTGGTCGGGTTGCCGAGGTCCTTCTCGGCCTGGATCACCCAGCCGTCGTCCCCGAAGAACGGATCGGAAACCTTGCTCCAGCCACCGAACTTGTCGATGGTGAACAGGCCCGACGGCGTCGGGAACTTGCTGGCGTTCTTTTCCGCGACGGACTTCACGACCGGGCGATAGCCCGCGTCGGCGAAGTCCTGCTGGCCCTGGTCCGTGTACAGGAAGTCCACGAACTTCTGGGCCTCCGACGGCGCGTCCTTCGTGACCGCGATCGGGTTCTCGATCAGGATCGTGTTGTCCGGCGTCACGTACTCGAGATCGATGCCCTCCTGCTTCGCCTGGATGGCTTCGTTCTCATAGCCGACCAATACGTCGCCCTTGCCGCTGGAGAACGTCTGCAGCGAGTCGCGGGCGCTGGAGTCCTGGACGGAGGTGTTGGCGAGGACCTGCTTAACGAAGTCCTGCGCCTCGGCGTCGGACTTCCCCTCGGCGATCTGGGACCCGTAGATGGCCATGATGTTCCAGCGTGCTCCGCCGGAGGTGGCCGGGTTCGGGTCGATCACATCGACGTCCGAGTTGGCCAGGTCGTCGAAGCTGGTGATGTTCTTCGGGTTGCCCGGCCGGACCATCAGAGTCACGACCGAGTTGGTGACGATGCCCTTGTACTGATTCTGGTTCCAGTTGGCATCGACAATGCCGGCATCGACCAGCCTCGTCATGTCGGGCTCGAGTGAGAACTCGACGACGTCGGCGGGCTGGCCGGCTTCGACTGCGCGGCTCTGATCACCCGACGAGCCGAATGAGTTGGAGAAGTCGACGTCCTTGCCGTCCGACGTGTCCTTGAAGCCAGGCTCGAGCTTGTCCTCGTAGACCTGCTGCGGAGTCGAATACGCAACCAGGTTGAGGGTGCTGCCGCTGCCACCACCGCAGGCGGCGATCCCGAGGGTCGCTCCGAGAGCGACTGCCGCGATACCCACGCGGGCGATGAGGCGCCCCGGCTGGCGCTTCTTTCCCTTGCTCATAGAGGGTTCCTTGTGGCCTTTCTTTATTGATTTCGTTGACAAGCGGCGGCCACGGTAGCAGGTTCTCGAC
>DATDKQ010000146.1:0-5203 GCA_036519915.1 Solirubrobacterales bacterium
GATGCGGCGCCATCGAGGCGGCGTCGTGGAGGGCCCCGCTGGACAGCTCGTAGGCGGTACCGGTCACGCCCTCGCATGCCTCGCGGGCGAGCGCCACCAGCTCCGGATCGAACTCGATCGGCTCGATGCTCCAAACGGGCTCCTCCGACACCTGGCAGCCGCGCGCCGCCGCGCAGGCCGCGACGGCCTCGCGGGTCGCCTCGAGCATCCGTCCCAGGGCGTCCACACCGCGGTTGCGCAGGTCGACCACCATCGAAGCGCGACCGGGAACCGCGGTCGGGATCCCCGGTTCGAAGCCGATCTCGCCGACCGTTCCCACGCCGCCCTCGGCGACCGCGATCTCCTCGACTCGCAGCGCCGTGGCGGCGGCCGCGAGACCGGCGTCATGGCGGGCGTCCATGGGCGTCGTCCCCGCGTGCGAGACGCGGCCCCGGATCTCGAAGCGGAGCCGCTCCACCCCGACGCAGCCACTCACCGCCGCCACCCTGATCCCCTCGGCCTCCAGCACCGGGCCCTGCTCGATGTGTAGCTCGAGGTAGGCGCCCAGCCGCTCGAGCCTGGAGCGCGACTCCAGGACCCGCTCGAGCTCGACGCCGTTTTCCGCCAGCACTGCCGGCGCGCGGCGGCCGTCGGCGTCCCAGGCGCTCGCGAGCTCGGCCGGGTCGAACGTCCCCCCCGCCGCGGAGCTGCCGAACAGGCTGCGGCCGAAGCGGGCGCCCTCCTCATCGGCCCAGTCCACGAAGGCCAGTGTCCGTGGCGGCTGCGCCTTCCCTTCCGCCCAGGCGCGGAGGACTCCGAGAGCCCCCATCACGCCGAGCGCCCCGTCGAGCCAGCCCCCGTTCGGCACCGAGTCGACATGCGAGCCGACCGCCAGTGCCGGCTCCGCCTCGCCGGTCAGATACGCCCAGGCGTTACCCGCCTCGTCGATCTCGGTCTCGAGACCGATCTCATCGAGGAGCTCTCGCAGGAATTTGCGTGCCGTCCGCCACCCCTCGCCCCAGCAGAGCCGCTGTGCCCCGGCGTCGTCGCTCGTCCGGCGGGCCAGCTCTCGCAGATCGGCGATCACGCGATCGGCGGCGATCGCGGGTGCACTCATCCCACGCGTTCCCTCCGCAGCGCCTGGCTCAGGCAATGGGGGCCACCACCGCCGAGCGTGAACATCGAGAGGTCGAGCTCGATCACCTCCAGGCCGCGGGAGCGCAGGGCGCCGTTGAGCTCCGCCGCCCCGGCGGCCGAGATCACCCGATCAGCGCCGAGCGAGATCGCGTTCACCCCCAGCGTGAAGGCCTGGTCGGCGCTCACATGGATCAGGTCGAAGCCCTTCGCGCGCAGCCACTCGACAGCTTCGTCGGGCAGTACCTCGGAGCAGACCGCGGCCAGCTTCTCGCCCAGCACGGCGACCAGCACGTCGATGTGGACGTAGCGCTCCGGGAATGGCTGGACGCGGACCTCCCAGCCGTCCTCGATGTACCAGGCCGCCAGCTGGGTAGCGGCGACCTCCTGGGTCCGGCTTTCGCCGGTACCGATCAGCACGGCCCCCGGCTCCACGATCATCACGTCCCCGCCCTCGAGCGAACCGGCAGTGATCATGCCGCGGATCGGGATTCCGGCGCGCTCGTAGAACCGGATCGCAGGTGCGTACTCGCCTCGTCGCCACCACTGCGCGGGCTGGGTGATCACGGTGCCGTTGGGGCCCATCGTGCTCGAATCGCGGGTGAAGACGCCGTACGGCAGCGCCGGCTCCGGCTCGAGGAAGTGGCAGCGGACGCCGGCCTCCTCGTACGCGGAGACCAGGCCGGTGTGCTGCTCGACGACGGCCTCGGGGTCGAAGCGATGCCCTTCCTCGAGCGTGGCGCGGGTGATCGCGCTGGTCTCGCGCCAGCGGAAGCTGTCGGGCGGGCAGAGCAGGACGTCGAGCAGCCCGCCGTACTCGGAGTCGACGCCCCATGCCGCATCGGGGGTATTCACTCCGTCACCACCCTGATCGTTCGCAGCGTCCGGTCGCTCGCCCCGCGGACCAGGCCGCCGTGCGCGAGCGAGTCCGCGATGTAGGCGATGGTCGGAGCGGTCAGCCGCTCTCCAGGCAGGACGTTGGGGACCCCGGGCGGATAGGCGGCCAGCGATTCCGCTGCGATCCGCCCTTCCGCCTGCTCGAACTGAACCACCTCCTGCGGACCGAGGAAGGCGTCCCGGGGCGCCAGCTCGAGGGGACCCCAGGGGGGCGGCTCGGCGAACGTGCGGCGCTCCTCCACGTCCGCGGGTCCGATCTCCTCGACCGCGTGCCTGAGGCCCTCGACGAGTCGATCGGCCGAAGCCGTCGGCGCTTCGGCGATGCCGAAGACGGCGACGATCACGTTCTCGGAGAAGAGCTCGAGGATGACGTCGTCCTTCGCGCTCATCAGCTGGGCAATCCGGTGCCCGGTGGCGCCAGTGCCCCTGACGTCGACTGAGAGTCGCAGCGGGTCCCACGCGGCGACGCTGGTTCGGCCCGCGAGACGCTCGTCGAGCACGTCCAGGCCCGGGATCGCCCGGACGCGCTCCCGTGTCTTGGCGAGCGTCGCGAGGGTGTCGTCGAGCAGCTCGTGCCCCTCAGTCACGGCGTAGCGCCGCGCCGCGTCCAGGGAGGCGGTCAGCAGCGCATTGGGACTTGTCGACTCGACGAGGGTCACCGAGCGGTCGATCACGTTCTGGTCGATGCGTTCTCCGTCACCCAGGTGCAGGATCGCGGACTGGGTGATGCTGCCGACGATCTTGTGAGTGCTCGAGAGCACGAGGTCGGCGCCGCAGGGCAGCGCCCCGGACGGCAGGCCCTCGTGGAAGTAGAGATGGGAGCCCCAGGCTTCGTCGACTACCAGGGGGATGTCCCGGGCATGGGCGACCTCGACGAGCTGCTCGATCCGCGCGACCGCCCCGAAGTAGGTGGGCGACACCAGCATCACGGCCTCCGCGTCGGGCTGCGCGTCGAGTGCCGCATCAAGCGCCTCGGGCGTGACGCAGTGGGCGATGCCGAGCTCCGGATCGATCTCCGGCGCGACGAATGTGGGCCGCAGGCCCGAGAGCACCAGCCCGTCGATGATCGAGGAGTGGACGTTGCGCTGGACGATCACCGGCCCGCGGTCGGGCGGCCCGGTTCTCAGCTTCCCGCTCGCGTGGGCCAGTGCCATGCAGATCGCGTGAGTCCCTCCCGAGGCGCCGTTGACCAGGAACCAGCTGCGCTCGGCGCCCCAGGCGTCGGCGGCGAGGCGCTGCGCGTGCTGGAAGGGCGTCGGCTCGGGCCCGACGTCGATCCCCTCGATGCTGGGTGGGACGTCATGGAGGATGGCGGCTTCCCCCAGGGCGGCGGTCAAGCCGGGATCGGCACGGGTCCCCTTGTGGCCCGGGATGTGGAAACGCCCAGGGTCGCGAGCGACGTAGGCGACGAGTGCGTCGAGGTAGGGCGCTTCGGTCTGATCGGCCATCCGCGCCGAGTCTATTTACGCGCCGTGTGGTGGCTCTCCGCCGGTGTACCGCGAGTAGGGGTACCACCACTCCTTTGGAGCAACCTCGCTCTCGATATGGACGTGCTTGGTCTCCTGAAAGGCCTCGAGTCCCTCGCGGCCCAGCTCTCGCCCCAGCCCCGACTGCTTGAAGCCGCCGAACGGACCGGCGTCGTTGTCGGTCAGGGGGTCGTTGAACCAGACGGTGCCGGCCTTTACCTCGCGCATGCAGCGGAGGGTGGTCTTGAAGTCCTGCGTGTAGATGTTGGCCCCGAGGCCGTAGGGGGTCGAGTTGGCGAGCTCGATCGCCTCGTCCAGGCTTCCGACGCGAACGAGGGGCGCGACCGGGCCGAAGGTCTCCTCACGGAGCAGGTCCGTCTCGGCCGGTGCGCCGGTGACCACGGCCGGGGCGAAGAAGTGGCCGTGTTCCTGTCCGCCCGAGTCGCCGCCGATGACCACCTTCGCGCCGGCACCGATGGCGGCGTCGAGCTGGCTCGCCACCTTCTGCCGCTGGCTCTCCGAGACCATGGGGCCGATGTCGGTGTCGCTCTTCATCGGGTCGCCGATCACGAGCGTCTTCGTGTAGTCGACGAAGGCCGACAGGTAGTCGTCGTAGACGTCGTCGAGTACGTAGAACCGCTCAGCGGAGGTACACACCTGCCCCGAGTTGAGGAATGCCGCCCAGGCCCCTCCCTTGGCCGCGACGTCGATGCGGTCGGCGACGTCCGAGCAGACGATGAAGGGGTCCTTGCCGCCCATCTCGAGGTTGACGCGAGCCATGCGATCGACGCCGGCTTGCGCGACCTTCTTGCCGGTCGCGACCGAGCCGGTGAAGGCGAGGCCATCGACGCGTGCGTCCGAGGCGATCGCGGCGCCCACCTCGGGCCCGCCGGCGAGCAGGTTGAGCACGCCCGAAGGAAGGTGGTCGAAGCACGGGGCCAGCATCAAGGTCGAGAGTGGCGTCAGCTCGGAGGGCTTGCCGACGATGGTGTTGCCGCCCGCCAGCGCCGGCGCCAGCTTCCAGGAGAGCAGGAGCAGTGGGTAGTTCCAGGGAACGATGCAGCCGACCACGCCGAGCGGCTCCTTGATCACCAGGCTGAGCTGGCTCGACTCGATCGAGGGGATCACCCGCCCCGCGGAGTCGCGGCCGATCTCGGCGTAGTAGTCGAAACAGGCGGCAGTCCAGCCGACCTCGTCCGAGTTCTCCACCAGCGGCTTGCCGCCCTCGAGCGTCATCACCTCGGCGAGCTCGTCGGTTTGCGCCCGCAGGCGTGTCCCGACCTCGTGCAGCATCTCGCCGCGGTCGACCGCCGGCGTACTCGCCCAGTCCCGGGCGGCCTCTCGGGCTGCGGCGATCGCGGCGTCGACCTGCTCGCCGCTCGCCGTGCCCACGGACGCGAACGTCTCCTCGGTGTAGGGGTTCTCGACCTCGAGCGACTCGCCGGTTCCGGCCACCTGCTCGCCGTCGATGAGGAGCCGGGTCTCGTATTCGGCCACGGGCCGATCGTATGCGGACAAGGCGGGGAAGGACGGCCAGGGGGAGAAGGAAACCGGCCGCCCTATCCGCCCGCCTGCGCCGAGGCTGAAAACCCGGCGGAGGCGAGGCATCTGAATATGTGGGCGGGCGCCGGAGTAGGGGGTCTCCGAACGCCCGCCCGCTGCCTCGACTCAGAAAACATGGTACCCCTGCGCCGAGCCGCGTAAACGCACATACCGGAAGAGGCCGC
>DATDKQ010000147.1:0-16846 GCA_036519915.1 Solirubrobacterales bacterium
AGCCCGTAGCTGCGGCCGATCACCTCGAGCATGATCTCGTCGGTGCCGGCGCCGATGCGGTTCAGGCGGGCGTCGCGGTAGGCGCGCTCGACCTCGTACTCCTTCATGTAGCCGTAGCCGCCGTGGATCTGGATCGCGTCGTTGCAGACCTCCTCGATCACCCGTGAGGCGTAGAGCTTGGCCTGGGTGATCTCGCGGACGGGGTACTCGCCGTTCCCGAAGCGCCAGGCGGTCGCATAGACCATCTGCTTCGCGGCCTCGATCTTCACCGACATCTCGGCGAACTTGTGCCGGATCGCCTGGAAGCGCCCGATCGGCCTGCCGAAGGCCTCGCGCTCCTTGGCATATTCCAGCGTGCGGTCGAAGACTCGCTCGGCGCCGGAGACGCAGCCGATCGCCGCGACCAGGCGCTCTCCCTGGAGCTCCCAGGAGATGTGGTAGAAGCCCTTGCCCTCCTGGCCGAGGAGGTTCTCCGCGGGGACGCGGACATCCTGGAAGGAGAGCTCCCCCGTGTCGGAGGCGTGCATCCCCATCTTCTCGAGCTTCCGGGAGACGCTGAAGCCCTCGACCTCGTTGCCGTCCGTGTCCCGGATGTCGACGATGAACAGGGTGATCCCGTCGTGGCCCGCATCCGGGTCCGTCTTCGCGACCAGCACGATGTAGTTCGCTCGCAGGCCATTGGTGATGAACGTCTTGGAGCCGTTGATCACCCACTCGTCGCCATCCCGCTTGGCCGTGGTCCGGATCCCGGCGACGTCGGAGCCGGCGCCCGGCTCGGTGATCCCCAGGGAGCTGATCAGCTCACCCTTGATGGAGGGAACGAGGTAGCGCTGCTTCTGGTCCTCGGTACCCAGAAGGTGGATGGGCGGCGTCGCCATGTCAGTGTGGACCGCCATGCCCATGTTGAGTCCCCCGCAGCCCGAGTAGCTCATGCAGTCGGCGCGCACCAGTGAGTAGAAGTAGTCGCCCCCCTGGCCGCCGTACTCCTCCGGGTAGCAGAGGCCGATGAAGCCGAGTTCGCCCGCGCGCTTCAGGACGGAGTCCGGCCAGAGGTTCTCCTCGTACTCGAAGCGGTGGGGGGTGAGCTCCTTCAACACCCAGGAGCGCATCGACTCCCGGAGCTCCTCGTGCTCCTCGGTGAAGATGAAGTGCTTCCGGGAGGCCCCGTGGTCGGGCTTGATGACGGTGGAGGTCGCGGTCGCCACGTTGCTCAGTCTCCTCGCTGTCTCGGATTCGTCGGCGGTGGCCCAGCCGGCTGGGGGGCCAAAAGTGAACAGTAGGACTTCTTACTTCCTACTGCAACCCGCAATCCGCGTTGCATACGGGGTTCTACGTGCCTAATGGCGAAAAAGTGCGGATGACAACGTGGCATTCCGTCCATAATGTGCCTGGCCATACGTACTACTGATGAGGGGAGGCGGGGCATGGAAGGCCCAGCCGGGGCTCTAAAGCGCGAGAGCAGTGAGCCGAAGATCGAGATGTCGCCTGACAACGGGCTTCCCCCCGGGCCGCGTCTCCCTGGGGCGGTCCAGACACTCAAGTGGATGTACCGGCCCATCGACTTCATGGAGCAGTGCAGGGACCGATACGGCCGGATCTTCTCTCTACGGCTCGGCCCGGCCTCCAATGTCTTTGTGATTGCCGACCCGCTCGCGGCCAAGCAGGTGCTCACGGCCGATCCCGAGCACTTCCGCGCCGGCGACACCAACGGGATCTTCAGGGACGTCGTCGGCAACCACTCGATCCTGGTCATGGACGGTCCCGAGCACCTGCATCACCGACGCATCCTGCTTCCGGTCGTCGGGCGGCACGCAGAGCGCTACCGCGAGCTGATCGCGGGAATCGCACGCGACCGCGTGGCTACCTGGAAACAGGGGTCCGAGCTCCGGCTGCTCGGCGAGATGGAGGCCATCTCGTTCGAGGTGATGATGCGGATCGCGATGGGCACCGACGGCAGGAGCGAGCGAGAGGACAAGCTCAGGACCCTGATACCTCAGATGATGGACCGGTGTGAATCGCCCTTCACCCTGATCCCGTGGTTCCGTCACGAGATGGGCGGAATCACTCCCTACGCGAGGCTGATGCGCTTCATCGATGGGATCGACGAGATCCTCTACGAAGCCATCGAAGAGCGGCGCGCGGATCCCCTGGTCGAGATCCGCGATGACGCGCTCTCACTGCTGATCCGCGCCACGCACGAGGACGGTTCCTCGCTCGACGACCGGGTCATACGCGACGAGTTGCTCACCATGCTGATGGCCGGCTATGAGACGACGACGGCAGGGCTGACGTGGGCCTTCGAGCGCCTGCTTCGCGCGCCCGCCAAGCTCGACAGGTTGGTGGACGAGCTCGCTACCGGCGACCAGACGTACCTGATGGCCGTGGTCAAGGAGACACTCAGGCGTCGGCCTGTGATCCCCATCGCCGCGCGCAAGGCCTTGAACCCAATCGAGCTGATGGGCTACAGCCTCCCGGCGGGGTCGGTGTTGATGGTCTCGATCTACCTGATCCACGGCGATCCCGAGATCTATCCCGACCCGAAGGCATTCGAGCCTGAGCGCTTCCTGAATGCCGATCCGAAGGGCACCGAAGGCGGAGCCTGGATCCCCTTCGGTGGTGGTATCAGGCGCTGCCTCGGCGCGTCCCTGGCTCAGTACGAACTGGCGGTCGTGATCCGGACCGTCCTCGAGGAGGCGAAGCTCAGTCTCGTGGAGGAGTCGGCCGAACCGGTCGCCCGCAGGCGCTTCACGCTCTCGCCCGGCAGGGAGGGACGCGTGCGCGTCGAATCTGTGTCGCCGGGGGTGAGCTCACCCGCCGGCTCGCGACGGTTCCGGACTCCGAAGCCGATTCACGTGTCGGAGACTGGCGTCTCCGGGCGCTAGCACCTCTGGCCTACGCAATAGAGGCTGCACGGCGTCCCAACAATTCGTTCGGAATCGAAAGAGACTAAAAAATGGGCACAAGAAGTGTCCATTTTGCGTCGATACTCTTACCTCAGATGGGCCTAGTCGCAATGGGAGGAATGGTTCCTACCCTCGAGGAGGGTGCGCGCAGCGAGCGCCGTGATCGCCGCCTGCGTGCAAACACTCCCAACAGCCTGCTCTCCGGCCCCGCCGCGAAGCGCCCGATCGCCCTGGCGCAGGCATATCTCGCCGCGGGGGCGGCCGTAACCGGCACGCTCGCCGCCGTTCTGCCGCACCCCGCCTACTTCGACATCACGGGCCTGCTTCTCATTCAGGGCGCCGCGGCATGCTGGGCCCTGTGCATGTTCCTCGCGGCGGGTCGCGTGCCGGTCGGGGTCATGCGGCTCGGCCCTGCCTGCGCGACCATGCTCACGACCGCCGCCGTGATCTTCAGCGGTAACCCCATCAGCGGCTACGCGCTGATGTACCTGTGGGTCGGGCTCTACGTCTTCTACTTCCCGCTCACGAAGTTCGACGCTGCTGGCAACGTCATCTGGGCGGGACTCAACTACGCCTTCGCGATCGCCGTCACGCCGATCCCAGCCGGGGGAGAGCACACCGCGATCAGCCACTTCGTGATCACCACCGGGACCCTGATCACTGCCGCGACGCTTCTCACCTACCTGAGGACCCGCGTCGAGCGCCTGCTCGGCAGGTTGACCGATGCCGCCCGAACAGATGCCCTCACCGGGCTTCCGAATCGTGTTGCGCTGCATGAGGCTGTCGAGCGCGAGCTTCAGCGCGCGACTCCTCATGGTCGTCCGGTGAGCGTGGTCGTGATCGATCTCGACCGCTTCAACAAGATCAACGAGCGCCACGGTATTGCGGCTGGCGATCAGGTCCTGCTTCGCCTGGCGAGCCTGCTCGAGGAGCGGACCCGTCTGATGGACGTCGTTGCGCGCTCGGGAGGCGAGGAGTTCGCCGTGGTGCTCCCCGAGATGGATCAGCACAGTGCCTTCCTGTTCGCGGAGGAGACGCTCGAAGCGATCCGTCACACCTTCGTGAAGCCTCAGATTCAGATCACGGCCTCGGCCGGTGTGGCGAGCTTCCCCGAGCATTCGACCGACCTCGCGGGACTGCTCTCCGATGGGGACCAGGCCCTGCGCGCGGCCAAGGCACTCGGGCGCGACCGCGCGGTCATCTACAGCCCGGAGGTGACGAGCGTCCTCGGAGCCGTCACCGGCCGCCGGAGCGTCGAGGCCCAGGCCCACCTGGCGACGGTGCTCAGTCTCGCGGAGGCCCTCGACCAGCGAGATTCGGGGACCGCCCGCCACAGCCAGACCGTGGGCAAGTTCTGCGAGATGATGGCGATGGAGCTCGGGATGGGCGAGGACCGCGTGCAGCGGATCAGGCTCGCCGGCGTCCTCCACGACATCGGCAAGATCGGCGTTCCCGACTCGATCCTCTGCAAGCCCGGTCCACTGACCTCGGAGGAGATGGATCAGATGAGGCGCCATCCGGAGCTCGGGGCGCGGATCCTGTCCAGCCGCGAGCTCGATGACGTGCGTGAGTGGATCATGGCTCACCACGAGCGACCGGATGGGACCGGATATCCGCGCGGCCTCACAGGGGACGAGATCCCGATCGAAGCCTCGATCCTGGCGGTGGCCGATGCCTACGAGGCGATGACGAGCGATCGCGTCTACCGGATGGCGATCGGAACGGAGAAGGCGCGCGAGGAGCTCGAGCGCTGGGCCGGCAGGCAGTTCTCACGCGAGGTGGTCGAGGCCTTTTTGAGGGCGGTCGACCGCGAGAGCGCCGCCGTCAGCTGAACTTGATCCGCGCCACCCGGGCCAGCCACCTCGGCGACCACCAGGCCCGCTCGCCAAGCAGGCCGAGAATGGCGGGGAAGAGGAAGGCGCGGACGATCGTCGCGTCCACGAGCACGGCCACCGCGGCGCCGACGGCGACCTCCTTCACGTAGATCAGCTCGGAGAACGCGAAGGCGCCCATCGCGACGGCGAACAGGATCGCCGCCGCGGTGATCACCCTCCCGCTGCCGACGATGCCGTCCGCGATCGCACCGTCCTCGGTGTCGTGATGCTGGCGCGCCTCGCCGATCCGCTGCAGGAGGAACACCCCGTAGTCGGTGGATAGGCCGAAGGCCACGGCGAAGAGCAGGATCGGCATCGAGGTGTCGAGGGCCCCCTGGCTGGTGTAACCGAGGAGTCCCTCGAGGCGGCCGTCCTGGAAGACCAAGACCAGCACGCCGAACGCAACGCTGACGGTGAGCGTGTTCATGACGAGCGCGATGATCGGGAGCACAGCCGAGCCCGTCATCACAAAGAGGAGGAGTGCGGTTGAGAAGATGATGAACCCGAGGGCGTAGGGGAGGTGCTGACCCAGGCTGTGCCGCTGGTCGACGAGCTCCGCCGGGGCGCCGGCGATCAGTGCGTTTCGCGCCCAGTCCTGCTTCCGCGCCTGACGCACCGTGTCGAGCGCCGTGTCGGAGAAGGGGGCGACCCGGAGCTGGGCGTCGACCCTGTAGATGCCCGTGGGCAGGCGAAACGGGCCCTGCGTCCCGGTTACCGTCTGCTGAGCCGTAAGGTCCCGCAGCGCTTCCCTGGCGACCTGCCCATTCGACGCGACCACGACGATCCGGTCCGCTGGATCCGAGGAGAAGTTCTCGTCGATCGCATCGTCGACCTGGCGGGCGCTGGCGTCCTTGGGCAGGATCTTCGCGTTCGCCTGCGTCAACTCCACGCGCAGGAACGGCAGTCCAGCGAAGACCATCAACGCGATGGCGCAGATCGCGACGCTGACCGGGTAGGTGAGCACGAACCGCGCTATGCGGAACCAGCGCCGCTCGCTCGGGACGCCCTGCATGCGAATCGGCGCCAGGGCGTTCACCCGTTTGCCGAGCAGGGCCAGGAGGGCGGGCAGGAACAGCAGGCAGACCGCGGCTGAGGACAGGGCGACCAGGGCGCCCCCGATCCCGATCGAGTAGAGGAATCGCTGGGGGAAGATGCAGAGGGAGATCAGCGAGACGGCCACGGTCATGCCGCTGAAGAGGACCATCCTGCCGACCGCCGCCGTGGTCGCGGCCAGGGAGGCCTCGATGGCGCCTCGCCCATCGAGCTCCTCCCGGAAGCGGGTCACCAGGAAGAGGCTGTAGTCGATCGCCAGGCCAAGACCCAGTCCGGTGACGATGTTGATCGCGAACGTGTCGATGTCGACCACCGTGGTCAGCGCGTTGAGCAGCAATAGCGACGTGAGGATCGACAGCGCTCCCACGGCCACCGGGAGCAGTGCCGCGACCAGCCCTCGGAAGATCAGGAAGGAGAGCAGGAGGAGCAGCGGGAGCGCGTAGAGCTCGATCCGCTTCAGGTCGTCCTGAGTGGTCGTCGTGAGCTCGTCGACCGTGACCGCCGCGCCACCGACCTTGATTCCCGGCGTACCCGCGAATCGGTCCTTGACGTCCGTCCCGACCTGGGAGATGTCCGTGATGTCCGCCGAGATGAACCCGAGGACGAGCGCCATTCGCCGATCGGTCGAGACGAGCTGTGGATCGCTCAGCGGTGTGACGACCTGCTCGATCCCGTCGACGCTCTGAAGCTCCCGGGCCGCTAGCTCCGCAGCCGGCAGGGGCCCTCCCGAGCTCGGCTCGACCAGCAGCTCCACCTCGGGGATGGGCCGCACGCCGGTGGAGTCCCGCAAGTCCTCGTACGCCCGTGAGCTCTCCGAATTCGGGTCCTGGAAACCGAATGGCTTGACGTTGTCGTAGACGGTGCTGCCCCCGACGGCGGCAGCGATCGCGAGGACCACCGCTGCGGCGGCCAGCAACTTCCTCCTGCGGTATGCGAACTGCCCCAGCTTCCCCACTGTTGCGGCGATCCTATGCCTGCTACCGGGTAACCACCAGCGCAAAATTCCGCATTACCTGGGGGAATGTCACTGACTGAGAGTAGGTAGTAGGACGTAGCACTTCCCATTTCGCCCTAGACCCACTAGGCTCCGCTGCGGATGGCGGACGAGCTCCTCTACGAGGTTAAGGACGGGGTCGCGACGGTCACCCTGAACCGCCCGGACCAGCGCAACGCCCTCAACGGCGAGCTCCTCGCTTCCCTGGTCGAAGCGATGAGGCGCGCCCGCGACGACGACGCGGTGCGTGCGGTCGTCCTCACCGGCGCGGGCGACAAGGTCTTCTGCGCCGGCGCCGACCTCGGAGGCTTCGCTGCCGACGTCCCGCTGGTCGACAAGCACTTCGCCTCCGACCTCTTCCTCGAGTACTTCCGGCTGATGCCACGGCTCGGCAAGCCGTCGCTGTGCGCTGCAAACGGACACGTGCTCGCCGGCGGCATGGGCCTCGCCCTTTCGTGCGACCTGCTGATCGCTAAGGAGGGCGCCCGCTTCGGGACGCCCGAGATCAACGTCGGGGCGTTCCCCTACATGATCATGTCGATCATCTACCGCAACGTCCCGCGGAAGAAGGTCAACGAGATGATGCTGCTCGGCGAGCAGATTTCCGCCGAGCAGGCCGTCGAATACGGGATCGCGAACAGGGTCGTGCCGCCGGATCAGTTCCAGGACGCCGTCTCCGAGTGGGCAACCAAGCTCGCCTCGAAGAGCCCGGTGCTGATGCGTCTCGGGCACGACGCGATGTACCGCCAGCAGGACATGGCGCTCGACGACGCGCTCGAGTACCTGCGCTCACAGCTCTCCCTCACCTTCACCACCGAGGACATCCAGGAGGGCGTCAAGGCCTTCTTTGAGAAGCGCGAACCGGAATGGAAGGGGCGCTGATGGCTGCCACCGACGAGACCAAGCACACAGGCGAAGCTCCCGAGGCGCCCGACAAGGTCGAGGGGGGTGAGGAGACCGGGATGAAGGGACTCACCGAAGACGTCCACAGCCGGCGCGAGAAGGCGAAGCTCGGAGGCGGCGAGGAGAAGATCGCCCTCCAGCACGAGCGCGGCAAGCTCACCGCAAGAGAGCGGATCGACCTGCTCTGCGACCCCGGCACCTTCGTCGAGATCGGGATCCACGGCCGGCCCCACTTCTCCCAGCGCAACATGGAGGGCAAGGACGCGCCTGCCGATGGCGTGATCACGGGCTGGGGCGACGTCGATGGCCGTCGCTGCTGCATCGCGGCCTACGACTTCACCGTGATGGCCGGCTCGATGGGCGCGACTGGAGAGCTCAAGGTGAGCCGCCTGCGCGAGATGGCCCTGAGCAAGCGGATGCCGTTCATCTGGCTGCTCGACTCGGCCGGGGCGCGCATCCAGGAGGCGGCGGGGTCGCTCTTCGCGGGCTCGGGACACCTCTTCCAGGAGGAGGTGGTGATGTCGGGGGTGATCCCCATGGTCGCGGCGATGCTCGGGCCGTGCGCCGCTGGCACGGCCTACATCCCGGCGCTCTCCGACTTCGTCCCCATGGTCGTGGGCCAGGGCGCAATGGCGCTCGCAGGACCGCACCTGACCAAGGCCGTGACCGGCGAGGACATTTCGATGGAGGACCTGGGCGGCGCGAAGGTCCATTGCCGGAAGTCGGGTGTCGGCGACCTCGAGGTGAAGGACGACCAGGAGTGCATCCAGGTCGTCAAGGACTACCTCTCCTACTTCCCGACGAACTGCGAGGAGCGCCCGCCGCTCCGCGAGACCGAGGACCCGGAGGACCGGATGTCGGAGAAGCTCCTCGACATCGTCCCCGAGTCACCGCGGCACCCCTACGACATGTACGACGTCATCCGGGAGATCACCGACGGCGGCGAGATCTTCGACATCAAGCCGAAGTTCGCAAAGACGATCATCACCTGCCTGGCGCGCTTCGGTGGCCAGCCGGTCGGCATCGTCGCCAACCAGCCGAAGCAGCTCGGCGGCATCCTCGAGAACGACTCGGCCGACAAGGCGGCGCGCTTCATCAACCTCTGCGACGCCTTCAACATCCCGCTCGTCTTCCTCCAGGACGTGCCCGGCTTCATGGTCGGCTCGAAGGTCGAGCACGCCGGGATCATCCGCCACGGCGCCAAGATGCTCTACGCCGTCTCCCGAGCGACCGTCCCGAAGGTCACGGTGGTCGTCCGCAAGGCCTACGGCGCCGGCTACTACGTGATGAACGGCAAGGCCTACGAGCCCGACCTGATCGTCGCCTGGCCCTCGGCGGAGATCTCCGTGATGGGAGCCGAGGGCGCGGTCAACATCATCGGCCGGTCGGCGATCGAGGCCTCCGACGACCCGGAGGCGACCCGCGAGCAGATGCTGGAGGCCGTCCGCAAGCAGATCGACCCCTACCTCGCCGCAGGCAACGCGATGATCGACGACATCATCGACCCGCGCGAGACGCGGCCGACGATCATCCGCGGCCTGCGGATGGCGGAGAACAAGCGGGTCGAGCGCCCCTGGAAGAAGCACGGGGTGATGCCGGTATGACGAGGTCGCGCACCGAGATCGCTCGTCAGTCGATCGATGCGTGGAACGGGCGCGACGTCGAGTGGCTGGTCGAGACGGCGTCGCCGGACTTCGAGTTCGTACCCCTGATCGCCTCGTCGGTCGAGGGGGAGGCGGGGGTGGTCAGGGGAAGCGAGGCATTTCGCCGTTTCTTCGTGGAGCTCGATGAAACGTGGGAGGTCTTCCACCTGGAGACCGAGGAGCTCGAAGAGGTCGGGGACCGGGTTCTGGTCACATCTCACCTGCAGGCGAAGGGCCGTGGCAGTGGAGTCGAGCTGGACCAACCTCTCTTCAGCCTGCTCTCGTTCGACGGGGACGTGCCCGTCTCCCTGCAGGGGTTCGCCGATCGCGAATCTGCGCTGGCCGCCGCCGGCGAGGAGGTGCGAGGGTGAGCGGCGTCAGGGTGGCCCTCGCCAACGAGAACGTCGCCTACGCCGGCGTGGTCAGCTTCGACGGCGAGGTATTCGAGGCGCTCGGCTTCGCCGACACCACGGCCTACCGCATGCCGATCGAGCTGATCGACGAGGTGGAGTTGGACGGCGACTACCTGAACGTGCTGAGCAATCCCGCCAAGGGCGACTCCTACGGGATTCAACTTCCGATCAAGCCAAGCGACGACGAGACGGTCGCGCTCCAGGAGCTGGTCGCCGCGATGCAGTCCGCAATCGATGCAGAGGGGGGCGTGTGAGCCGCTTCGAGGACCCGGTGATCATCAGCAACTCGATCTCGGGAGCAATCGCCAACCGCGACCAGTGCCCGGCCATTCCCTACACGCCCGAGGAGTACGCGGCCGAGGCGCGCCGCGCGGTCGACGAGGGCGCCTCGCAGATTCACATCCATGCCCGTACCCCTGACGGCACGCCCTCCTACGAGATCGAGGACTTCCAGGCGATCACGGAGGCCATCAGGGCCGAGGTCGACGACGTGATCATCAACTACTCGACCGGCGCGATCGGGGTGCCGATCGAGAAGCGGCTGGAGTACCTGCGTGCGCTGCGGCCCGACGTCGCCGCTCTGAACATGAGCTCGATGAACTACGCGAAGTACTCCCGGCGCCGCAAGGACTTCGTCTTCAAGGCCGTGTTCGAGAACAGCTTCGACACGATCACGGCGTTCCTGACCGAGATGAACGAGCTGGGGATCCAGCCCGAGCACGAGTGCTTCGATGCCGGTCACGTCGCCAACCTCGATCCGTATCTCGACATGGGCCTGCTCGAAGCGCCGCTGCAGATCTCACTGGTGATGGGCGTCAACGGTGGGATCCGGCCGAACGCCCGCAACGTCGCCTTCATGTCGGAGCAGATCCCCGGCGGCCCGGAGGGGCCGAACAACTGGCAGGTGATCGGCGTCTCACGCGATCAGTGGAAGCTGCTCGCGGCCGCGCTCAATCTCGGAGGCAACGTCCGGGCCGGCCTCGAGGACAACCTCTATCTGCCGAATGGCGAGATGGCGACCTCGAACGGCGACCTGATCGCCAAGGCGCGCCAGATGGCCGAGGACGTAGGGCGCCGCGCCGCGACCGTCTCCGAGGCGCGCGAGCTGCTCGGTGTGCCGAAGCGGGAGGAGGCCAACGCGTGAGCGACCGCCCTCTTTCCGACGTCAAGATCCTCGACCTGACCCGGCTGCTGCCGGGCGGCTTCTGCACCCTGCTGCTCGCGGACCTCGGCGCCGACGTGATCAAGGTGGAGGACACCGGCCAGGGCGACTACGTTCGCTGGGCGCCGCCGTACTACGGCACAGACGAGCAGACGCCGCTCGGCACCCGCTCCGCCATCTACCTGTCGCTCAACCGCAACAAGCGCTCGATCCGGCTGGATCTCAAGCACGAGGGGGGAACGCAGGCGCTGATCAAGCTCGCCGAGACGGCTGACGTCCTCGTGGAGAGCTTCCGCCCGGGGGTGCTCGACAAGCTCGGGGTGGGTTATGACGTCCTGCGCGAGGCGAACCCGGCGCTCGTCTACTGCCCGATCACCGGCTACGGGCAGGACGGCCCGAACCGCGACCGCGCCGGGCACGACCAGAACTACCTGGGCCTGAACGGCGTCCTCGGGCTGACCGGTGAGGCGGGCGGACCGCCGATCCAGTCGGGCGCCCAGATCGCCGACCTCGGCGGCGGAGCCTTGATGGCGGCGCTGGGAATCCTGGCGGCGCTGCAGGAGGCGCGCCGGAGCGGCGAGGGCCAGATGGTCGACATCTCGATGACCGACGGCTCGTTGGCATGGCTGGTGATGGAGGCGGGACGCTACTTCGGCTCCGGTGAGGTGCCGAGGCGGGGCGAGGTGATGCTCTCCGGCGGGATCATCTGTTACCGCCCCTACGAGGCAGCCGATGGCTGGGTCACCTGCGGGGCGCTCGAGCCGAAGTTCTGGAGTCGCTTCTGCACGGCGGTCGGCCGCGAGGACCTGATCGAGCACCAGTTCGCAAATCCCGGCTCGGAACCCCACCGGGAGGTCGAGGAGATCTTCAAGACGAAGACGCGCGATCAATGGCGCGCCTTCAACGACGAACACGACGCGATGATCGAGCCGATCCTGGACCTCGACGAGGCGCTCGAGTCAGAGCTGGCCCGCGAGCGGGAGATGGTGATCTCCTATGAGCAGCCGGAGTTGGGCGAGATCAAGCAGCTCGGCTTCCCGATCAAGTTGTCGCGGACGCCGGCGAGCGTCGAGCGCCCCGCGCCCGCGCTGGGCGAGCACACGGCCGAGCTGCTGATGGACGCCGGCTATTCGGCCGAGGAGGTAAAGGCGCTGGAGGAGTCCGGGGCGGCCAAGGGACCGGATGCCGCACAGAAGGAGGAGCCGTTCCTGGATGCAAGGGTGCTCCGAGGCGGAGCCGAGGAGCAACCCGTTTGATGGCGAAGGAGGCCACCACAACCGACGAGCTGCTCCGCATGGGTGAGCTGGCGCGCGCGTCCGGCGTCTCCGCCGCCACGATCAAGCACTACCTGCGCGAGGGCCTGCTGCCCGAGCCCATGAAGACCTCGCGCAACATGGCCTACTACCCGGCCGACTTCGTCGAGCGGATCCGGATGATCAAGCAGCTCCAGGAGGAGCGCTACATGCCCCTGCGGGTGATCAAGGACCTGCTGGAGGAGGACCCCGACCGGGCTCGGGCCCTGATCGAGCTCGGCGACCGCCTGCTCGAGCACGCCCTAGCCGGCGAGAGCGCCAGGGTGAGCGCCGCCGAGGTCCGCCGCCGCTACGACATCCCGAAGGACGTACTCGACCGCCTCGCTGAGCTCGAGGTGCTCACCCCCGACCGGCGCGGCTACTCGCCGAGCGACCTTCGGATCATCGAGGCGATCGGTCGGTTTCGCGCGGGGGGGTATGAGGAGCGGATCGGATTCACCGTCTACGACACGCTCCGCTACAAGGAGTCGATGGCAGACCTCGTCAAGCAGGAGGTCGACGTGCTGATGGAGCGGCTGGCCGGGGAGTTGGATCCCGACGAGGCGATGGCCCTGATCGAGGCGGGAAACCAGCCCCTCAACGACCTGATCGCGGCGATGCACACCAAGGCCCTGGTCGCGGAGCTGGAGCGGCGTCGCGGCGCGGGCGACGGCTCCGGCGGTAACGGCTCCGACTAGCTCGCCGTGGCGCAGCTCGCGATCTGGATGTTGATCGCGTTCGGCGTGCTCACCTTCGGCGTCCGCGTCGTCATCCAGCTGCGCCGAACCGGGAGCACCGGGCTGATCGGCTTGCGTCGCGATGCCGGCGTCGCCGACTGGCTCAGCGGGATCCTCTTCGTCGGCGGGATGGCGATTGGGGTGGCGTCCCCGATCCTGGTGCTGCAGGACCACCTCGATCCGATCGATGCGCTCGACGTCGACGTCCTGAACGTCATCGGGATCGCCCTCGCGGCGTCCGGAGGCGTGGCCGTCTTCGCGGCCCAGCTCGGCATGGGGGAGTCCTGGCGGATCGGCGTGAGCGACGAGGAGCGGACGGAGCTGATCACGGGCAGCTGGTTCTCAGTCGTCCGCAACCCGATCTACACGGCGATGATCGTTGGCTGGACCGGGCTCGTGCTGATCGTGCCGACCTGGCTTGGCTTCGTCGCCGTGGTGACGATCGCCCTCGGTCTCGAGCTCCAGGTGCGCTTCGTCGAGGAGCCCTATCTGCAGCGCACGCACGGCGACGGGTACCGGGCCTACGCCACCCGCGTCGGCCGTTTCCTGCCTGGAATCGGCCGGCTGCCCTAGCTCGTTTCGAGCAGGCCCATTGCGTCCAGCGTCTTGCGGACACCGTCCTCCAGAGGCGTCGTCCGCCAGCCGAGTTCGCGCTGCGCTTTGGAGGAATCCGGCTGACCCTTCCAGAGGAAGTAGGTGAGCTGGCCGCGGGGCAGGAGCGGGGGGCGGCGGATGACCCGCGAGACTCCCTCGCCAAGAGCAGAGATGGCCCGCGCGACCGGGATCGGCATCACGGGCGGCACTCGACCCCGGCCCGCGACCTCCTTCACCGTCTGGGCGATCTCCCGGAACGGGGCGTAGCCGTCGGCGAGGATGTAGCGCTCGCCGTCCGCGCCTTTCTCCGCCGCCAGCAGATGACCGTCGGCGACCCCCTCGACGAAGGCGTAGCCGGTGCCCCCGGGCGGCACCGCCGGAAGCCGCTTGCGTACGACCGGCTCGAAGAGGCCGTTCTCGAACGAAGGCGTCGGCGAAGGCGTGGGCCCGTAGACGCCTGCCGGATTGAGGATCACGACCTCCATCCCGTCGCGCTCCGCTTGCACCAGTTCCTCGGCATGCTGCTTGGACCGCTCGTAGGCGGTCCCCTTCGGGTAGTCGGCGAGCATTGTCTCGTCGAACCGCTCACCGCTCTCGGCGTGGAAGACGTCGTGAGTCGAGGTGTGGACGAAGCGTCGCACCCCCGCCCGCTTCGCCGCGGCGGCGAGCGCGCCGCTGCCCAGGGCGTTCACCCGATCGAAGATCCCCTCGTCCTTGACCCACTGCTCCGGCATCCCCATCGCGTTGAAGACCAGCTCGCATCCGTCGACCGCGCCCGCGAGGCTCTCCGCGTCGGTTGCGTCGCCGCGGATCGCTTCCACTCCCGCGGGCAGAACGCTCGCCGCGAGTTTGGGGTCCCGGACCAGGGCCCGCACCTGTTCGCCCCGATCGAGAAGTGCCGACGCGATGGCGTTGCCGACCTTTCCGGTGGCGCCGGTCACGAGGACCTGCATCGGCGCATCCTATGTCGGCTTGTCGCCTCCGTCGGCGCCGGTAGGAGACTCACTGTCCGACTCGGAGGGCGCTTGGGTACGCGCACCGTCAGTCGAGCGAAGGCCGGTCAGGACCTGTTCGGCGAGCGTGGCGCCGTCGCGCGGGTTCATTGGCGTGGTGACGATCCGGGCGACGACCTCGTCGCGGTCAAGCTCCTCGACCGTGATGTGCGGCGGGTAGCGGAGTGGCACGGTGATCGCCTTCTCGATCATCTCCTGAACCTCACGGGGGCTGGTGTCCGCGCTGAAGCGGGCCCGGAACTCGACTCTCTCGGGCTCTCGGAGCGGGGTGACCGCGCACTGGAGCAGGACGCCGTTGGGCACCATGATCCGGTCGGCGCCGCTGACGAGCGTCGTGTAGAAGAGACCCTGCTGCCCGACCACGCCATCCGTCTGCCCGGCGAGGCCGCCCCCCTGTAGCCGGATGCGTTCGCCGACGCGGAACGGTCGGTTCGTGATCAGCACGACGCCCGCGAGCATGTTGCCGAGGACCTGTTGGGCCGCGAGGCCGACCACCACCGCCGTGAAGCCGCCGCCAAGGGCAAGGGTCTCGGGCTTGACGCCGGCGATGCGCAGTGCGACGACGGCGGCGATCACGACCGTCAACAGGCGCAGCAGGAAGCCGACCGTCCCGGCCGTCCCCGGCTCCAGCCGTCTGTAGAGGGTGGGTGCGAAGCCGCGTCCGAGGGATCGGGCGAGCGCCCAGCCGAGCAGGATCAGCAGGATGACAGTCGCGATCCGGACCTCGTGCCCGTGGCCGGGGAACCAGGACTTGCGCTCGGAGAAGATGATGAGGACCACGGCGATCAGCGCCGCGGCGACCAGCGCGCCGCCACGCCCCCGCCGGGCGGCCGCCTGATCGATCTCGGACCCCAGCCCCACCTCGCGCCAGACCTCGGTCCGCGACTCGAAGGCGGACCTCGTGCGTGGCAGCAACCTGCGGAACATCTGGTGACACGCTACCCGCTGTTCGGAGCCTTACCCTCTAGATTGACTGGTCAGTCAGCCGGGACTGCGAAGGAATGTCGGGATGCGTGCCGCCGCCGTACAGCTCAACTCAACGGACGAATACGACCGCAACCTCGAGGTCGCGGAGCGACTCGTTCGCGCCGCGGCCGCCGACGGCGCGGAGCTCGTCGTCCTGCCCGAGAAGTGGACCGTGCTCGGCCCGCCGGAGGCGATTCGCGCCTCGGCTGAGCCGCTCGACGGTCCCGCGCTGAGCGCCGCCGCAGGCTGGGCGCGCGAGCTCGGCGTCTTCCTGGTCGCGGGGAGCGTGCCCGAGGTCGTCGCCGGCCAGGAGAAGCTCGCGAACACCTCCGTGATGTTCGGGCCCGACGGCGAGCGGCTCGCGACCTACCGCAAGATCCACATGTTCGACGTCGAGGTGGGCGACGTCTCCTACCGGGAGTCCGAGATCGAGCAGGCCGGGGATCGGGTCGAGCTCGGCGACCTGAACGGCACGAAGGTCGGGTTGACCATCTGTTACGACCTCCGGTTTCCCGAGCTCTACCGGATCCTCGCGCTGCGGGGCGCCCGGGTGATCACCGTCCCCTCGGCCTTCACGGAGCGGACGGGCCGAGACCACTGGGAGGTTCTGATCCGCGCCCGAGCGATCGAGGACCAGGTCTTCATGGTCGCCGCCGGCCAGATCGGTGTCGCTCCGCCGCACTACCGCAGCTACGGCCGCTCGATGATCGTCGACCCGTGGGGGGTGGTGTTGGCGCAGGCCCCTGACACCGAGTGCTTCGTCTCGGCCGAACTCGACTTCGCGAGCCAGGACGACATTCGCGACAAACTCCCGTCGCTACGGAACCGCCGCCCCGAGGCCTACCGCTGGCCAGAGGACGGGGACGCCGACCACAAGCGCGCCTCCACCGCCGAGCCCGCGATCTCAAACGGGGCGCCCTGATGAGCCAGGCTCCCGCCCCCGACAAGCGCCGCGCGATCCTCGACGCCGCGATCACGGTCTTCGCCCGCCAGGGCTTTCACTCGGCCCGCGTCTCGGACGTCGCGGCCGAGGCGGGCGTCGCCTACGGGCTCGTCTACCACTACTTCAACTCCAAGGACCAGATGCTCAACGAGCTCTTCACTGAGCGCTGGGCGTTGCTCGTCGAGGCGAGCCAGGAGATCCGGGCCAGCGACCTCCCGCCGCGCGACAAGCTCGCCGGCGTTGCCAACTTCATCATCGAGTCCTACCGGCACGAGCCCGAGCTGATGAAGGTGATCATCGTCGAGGTCACGCGGGCGGCCAACTCCTTCGGGCGCACCCACCTGCCCGAGATCCGG
>DATDKQ010000148.1:0-2778 GCA_036519915.1 Solirubrobacterales bacterium
CCAGGGCGCGATCATGGGCGGTGCGCTCACCGCGCTCGAGCCCGACCTGACCCAGTCTGTGCTCGACGTGACCGGGATGAACTACTCGACCCTGCTGAGCCGGAGCACCGACTCGGGGCAGTACCTGGACATTCCCGACATCGGGCTCTGGGCCAACTACCCGGGTCTGGAGCGGCGGCCCTTGATCCTGTCGCTGATGCAGCTGCTCTGGGACCGCGGCGAGGGGAACGGCTACGCGCAGCACATGACCGATGATCCGCTGCCCGACACGCCCGAGCACCATGTGCTGCTGCAGCTGGCGTACGGGGACCATCAGGTCTCGAACGTGGCCGCGGAGGTGGAGGCGCGCACGATCGGTGCACAGGTCCACACCCCGGAGCTCGACCCCGGCCGGCACTGGGCGGACGCGACTGATCCGCTCTTCGGACTGACGGAGATCAACTCCTATCCGTTCAGCGGCTCGGCGGCCATGGTCTATTACGACGGTGGGCCGCTCGGATTCGACGGCGACCAGGACTGCACCGACGAGAGCATGGATCCGCAGCATGGGACCGCCCCCGCGCCGCTGGTCAATCTGCCGCCCAACCCGGTGAGCGTGTACGGATGCGACCCGCATTCCTACCCGCGCCGGTCGCTGGACGGGGTAACCCACGCGGCCAGCTGGCTCTCGCCCGCAGGCTCGATCGACCAGTGCGAGACGTCGGGCACGCCGCGGCCGTGCTACGCGAACGGGTACACGGGGCCGTAATCCGGCCGGTTTCATGGTCACTCGATCGGCTCGGCCGGCGCGTTGTGGCCCGGTCCCGATCGGCCTAGAATCGGTTCACGATGGGCGAGTCCGCACGGCCGTCCCGGGCGGGAGCGCGGGCGAGCGAGGCGTTGAAACCGGGCAAGCAAAGCTTCCCAGGCGGAATCCGGGTCCTGATAGTCGACGATCACGGACTCTTTCGGCGAGGGCTGGGTGACCACCTGGAGGCGAGTGGCCTCGAGGTGGTCGACGAGGCCGAGGACAGCGAGGAAGCGGTCACGCTCGCCCTGGAGACCGAGCCCGACGTGGTTGTGATGGACATCCGGCTGCAGGGAGTCTCGAGCGTCGACGCGATCAGAAGGCTGCGCGCTGAGGTTCCCAGCGCCCAGGTGCTGGTTCTGACCGTCTCGGCCCAGGAAGACGTGGTCGAGGCAATCTCGGCGGGCGCCTGCGGTGTCCTGTTGAAGGACGAGGAGGGCAACCAGGTCGTGGCTGCGATCGCCGCCGCGGCAGCGGGTGAGAGCCCGCTCTCTCCGCCGATCGCCTCGGCCTTGGTCAGCTGGGTGCAACAGCACGATCCTCCGTCGGCCGGATCCGATGCCCCCACGTTGACGGCACGGGAGCGCCAAGTGCTCGACCTGATCGTCGCGGGCAGGGAGAACAGCGAGATCGCGGCAGAGCTGTTTATCAGCCCGGAGACCGTCAAGACCCACGTCTCCGCGATCCTCGAGAAGTTGCAGGTCGAAAACCGGGTTCAGGCGGCGGTCGCGGCGGTCAGCGCCGGACTTGTGACCTTCATCGCCTGATCCGAGCGAGAACTTCCCCCTGTTTGCGGGACCTTTGCGGAGAAGTTCCCCGAATTTGGGTTCAAAGGCTTGAACTGAAGATCCCGCACCTGAGCGATTCACAGCGGCATCGCCAGCGAGCAGGCTTGCTCCATCGGCAACTCGGGAGAGGTAGCAGTGAGCGATAGGGGGCTTCGCGAACAAGAGGACCGCGACCCTGAGCGCAGGGCGATCCACGCGGCAAAGGCGGGCGACTGGGACGCGCTCGACTATCTCTACGCGCGGCATGCCGACGACGTGCTCAAGTTCGTTCAGAGCATCGTTCGCAACCGCCACGACGCGGAGGACGTCACCCAGGAGGTCTTCACCAAGCTGATGCGGGCGATCAAGAAGTACGAGGAGCGGGAGGTCCCGTTCGCCGCCTGGATCATGCGTGTGGCCCGAAACGCCGCACTCGATCACGTGAGGGCCAGGCGCCAGATTCCGGTCGAGGAGGTGCGGATCAGCGAGAACGGCGATGAGCGGGCGACCTTCGAGACGTTGTATGCGTTCAAGAGGGCGCTCGCCGCTCTGCCGGAGTCGCAACGTCAGGTCCTCGTGCTCCGCCACATCGGCGGCCTCTCCCCCAACGAGATCGCCGAGAGGCTCGGCAAGACCGAGGCATCAATTCAGGGACTTCATCACCGCGGGCGTGCCGCACTCAAGCTCTCCCTGCACGAGCTGGGAGTGTCGCCGGTGACCTCAGCCTCCGCCGGCTAGGCCGAGGTCCCGGGGCCGAAGCGAGGGGGCCCGGCCCCCGAGCGCGCCCGCCGGATGACCTGCTCGGCCACCCTGCCGGCGTCGAGGTCCGCGAGGAAGAGAAGTGCGGCGTGCTCGCAGACGCGCTCGAGGGCGACTCCGCGGCGCTCGCCCTCCTCCGCGATTCGCCGCATGACGTCCTCGTCGATCTCGATCGTCAGGCTCCTGGCCTCGCCGCGGGGCGCCTGGCGGAAGCGCGGAACGTCGGTTGCCGCGCGAGCGCTCGAGAGCTCGGACTCGTAGTAGCTCAGGGCCAACGAGACCAACTCGTCCAAGCTGGCACCCTCCTCGACCGCCCGCTCGTTCAGAGCGCGCCAGCCGAACTCGTCGAACGTGATCTTGATTTCTTCCTTCACGCCTTTGGAGGGTTGCGATTCTACGGATCCCGCCGACGGAAAATCCGCGGCGGCACCCCACTACTGGACCAACGTTTTGGTGGGGGCCGGC
>DATDKQ010000149.1:0-4072 GCA_036519915.1 Solirubrobacterales bacterium
CTGGCGACGGCGGCGGTTGTCGGGGTGGTCGCTCACGAGGTGATCGATCTGCCCTGGGCTGTCTCGTTCGCGCTCGGCGCGATCGTCTCACCGACCGACCCGGCGGCCGCGACATCGATCATGCGGCGGGTCGGTGCGCCGCGCCGGATGGTCAACGTCCTCGAGGGCGAGAGTCTGATCAACGACGCGGCCGCGCTCGTCACCTACAAGGTGGCAGTCGCGGCTGCGATCGGGGAGGGCGTCTCGGCGTCGCACACGGGCCTCGAGTTCCTCGGCGATGCCGCCGGCGGCCTGGCGATCGGACTCGCGGTCGGCTGGGGGATCGCGGAAATCCGCAAGCGGGTGAACGATGTCAACACCGAGCTGACGATCTCGCTCTTCAGCGCCTATGGGGCCTTCATCCCCGCTGATCAGCTGGGGGTCTCCGGAGTCCTTGCCGTTGTCGCGGCCGGCCTGGTTCTGGGCTTCAGGGCTCCAGAGATCGCCTCGCCCGAGAGCCGGATGCAGGGCTTCGCTCTCTGGTCGATCCTCACCTTCCTGCTGAATGCCGCGCTGTTCATCCTGATCGGCCTGCAGTTGCCCAGCATCGTTGATGGCTTGAGCGGTGAGCCCGCCGGCCAGGTCGTTGGCTACGCCGCCGTGGTCTGCGCGGCGGTGATCGCGATGCGGTTCGTCTGGACCAACCTGATGACCGTGGTTATTCGGACTCTCGACCGGAGGCCCTCGCAGCGCGCCAGGCGCAGTACCTGGCAGCAGAGGACCATCGGTGCATGGGCGGGGATGAGGGGGTCTGTCTCGCTCGCGGCCGCGCTCGCGCTGCCCCTCCAGACCAACAGCGGCAAGCCCTTCCCGGGACGCGACCTGATCCAGTTCATCACCTTCTCCCTGATCCTGGTGACCGTCGTTGGCCAGGGACTGACCCTCCCATGGCTGATCCGACGGTTGGGAGTGACCGAGGACGGCGCCGACGAGGAGAACGAGGAGCTCAAGGCGCGCCTGGTGATCGCGCGCGCGGCGCTCAACCGAGTGGACGAGCTCGAGCAGGAGGAGTGGACCCAGGAGGACACCATTGAACGCCTCCGCGCGCTCTACAACTTCCGGCAGCGGCGCTTCAAGGCCCGGGCGGGAAAGCTCGACGGTCCCGACGCCGACGGCCTAGAGGACCGCTCGCTCGCGTACCAGCGGCTGATGCACGAGATCTATGCGGTCCAGCGGGCCGAGCTCGTGCGACTCCGGAACGAGCGGCGGATCAGCTCCGACGTGATGCGCCGAGTCGAGCGCGAGCTCGACCTGGAGGAGCAGCGCCTCGAGGTCTAGTCGCCGGGGGAGAGCACGTGCCCGACCGCGGGGTCGGACTTGCCGTCCAGCATCTCGCGGTAGATGCGCTCGACGTCCTCGGGCCCGGAGCCGTGCTCCACGCGGAGCCAGCCGCGAGCCCAGTCGACGTATTCACGCCAGGCGTCGGCCAGCCGCTCGTTGACGCCCTCGCGCCCCCAATCCTCGGTGCGCTTCTTGAGGCGATCGGGGGCGAAGAAGAAGACGGGACTCGGGCCGGCGAGCTCCGAGCCGCCGCCGAGGTCCTCGCGGTGGGTGATGCCCACCGCCGACGAGTGCTTCAGCTCGTCGCTCAGGTGGCCGTGGACGGCGCTCCGGATCTTGGCGTCCCCCGACATGTCGACGTAGACGGAGGGCTTGCGCTCGAGGGAGTCGATCGCCTCGTAAGGCACGACGCGGTCGTAGACGCCCAGCGACTCGGTGAACTCGACATTCCGCGGTGAGGTGAGACCGACCACCTCGATGCCGTCTCGCCGGTGGAGCAGGTGGGCGAGCGCGGAGGACGTGCGACTCGAGGCGCTCGAGAGGATCGCCGATGAGGCGCCGAACATCCCCTCGTCGTCGAGGAAGTCGTCGATCAGGAACGAGGTGAAGTAGAGGGGCCAGAGGAGGATCTCGTAGTCTTCGTTCTCCTCCTCGTACATCTCGTTTCCGTCGGTACGGAGGTAGCGGTTGTAGGCGGCCGGGAGCTCCTGCCGATGCGGGGTCGCATCGACGAAGTCCGTCTCGCTCGGGCGATCCGGCCGCACGACGAGGTGGCTGGCCGAAGGGAAGTAGCCGTAGACCCGCGTCCCCTCGGGAACCCCATCGGCCTGGCTAGCGATCACATTCGCGTAGCCCCAGACCGGCATGTGTCCCCAGGGATCGTCGGCGGGAAAGAACTTCCAGTAGTTCATCGCGTCGCCCATCACCAGGTAGGTGATGTTGTTGGTGGTGAGGCCGAAGAGGTCGACGCCGAGCAGCACCTCGCCCGGTCCCGCCTCGGGCGCCTCGTCGTCCACGAAGCGGGTCTGTTGCAGGTCGTCTTTGCGAACCTGGAAGTCGATGTGGGGAGCTTATTTGGCTGCGGGCGCCCTGAGCTTCCGCTTCGCCGCCAGGAGAGCGCGATCGGCGGCGTCGTGGAGGCTGAGCGCATCGCCGACGGTGGACGCCACGCCGTAGGAAGCGGTGACGGTTCCGTCTCCGAGCCGAGCCTCGGCCAGCGCGCTGGTGAGCCGCTTGGCGGCGATCTTCACTCCGTCGAGCGTCGTCTGGGGCATCAGCACCGCGAACTCGTCGCCGCCGATCCGGAAGGCGTCGTCGGTGAGCCGCGAGGAGTCGATCACACTGGCGATGCCCTGGAGCACCTCATCGCCGGCCGGGTGCCCGTAGCGGTCGTTCACGGCCTTGAAGCCGTCCAGGTCGAAGAGGCAGAGCGCGAGCGGGTGACCGTAGCGGGCGCTCCTTGCGGCCTCGACCACTCTCCGCTCCTCGTAGGCCCGGCGGTTGAAGAGGCCGGTGAGCGCGTCCGTCCGGCCCTCCATCGCCGCGAGCTCGAACAGCGAGGCGTGCGCCAGATGGGCGGAGATGGCGTCGCTCAGGAGGTTGAGCGTCTCGACGTCGGCGGGACCGAAATGGCGGGGCTTCGGCGAGTAGACCTTGAGGACCCCGACCGCCTTCCCGTGATGCTTGAGGGGAACGCAGATCATCGAGCGCAGGTTGACCCTCCTCGATGCCCGACGGTCCACACGCGGGTCGATCTCCGTGTCCTCGCAGTAGAGGACCTGGTCTCGGTCCAGGGCGAGCCCCGAGAGCGTGCTGCGGCGGTCCATGCGGATGCCGAGGTACGGGGTCGCCTCCCCCGAGGTCACGGCGTAGACCATCTCGTCGCCCTCCGGCAGCTCGATCACGGCGGAGGTGGCGCCGGTGATCTCCTGCGCGCGCTTGGCGACCAGGTGCATCACCTGATCCATGTCGAGATCCGAGGCGGCGATCTCACTCTGCGTCTTGATGATCGCCATCAGGCGACCGCGGCTCGCTTCCATGCACTCATTTATTCGGAGGCCGCCGTACTGACTATTAGCCCCTTGGACACATGTCCGTTGTGAAAAGTGGGTACAGCGCCAACTAATCCGCGCAAAGAGCGACCTTTGCGCCGCCGCTTTAACCAGTCGTTCGTTCCCGATTAGGTGCGTGCGGGTAAATCGGCTTCTTCGGCAACTACGAGGAGGAGTCCGGACGATGACCGGACTGAACGGACGGCTTTCCGCGCTCGATGATTCGTTCCTGGCGGTCGAGAACGCCAGCGCCCACATGCACGTCGGTTGGGCAGCGGCGTTCCGGGGGCCGGAGGGCGGCCAAGCGCCTCGATTCGACGAGCTGCGGGATCACATAGCCAGCAGGCTCGGCCGAGCCCCCCGGTTCAGGCAGCGGATCGCGTCAGTGCCGTTCGGACTGAACGCGCCGATCTGGGTGGACGACGAGCGTTTCGATGTCGACCGGCACGTGGTTCGCTCGAACGCGACCCGGCTTCGGGACTTCGCGGACTCGTGCATGTCGACGCAGCTGCGACGCGACCGTCCCCTCTGGCAGATCTGCATCGCCGATCGCCTCGAGCACGGCCGGATCGGCGTCGTCGGCAAGGTGCACCACTGCATGGTCGACGGCATCGCCGCCGTCGAGCTCGGCTCCCTCCTGCTCGACCCGAGCCCCGATCCGCCGCCGGAGGAGTCCGATCGGTGGCAGCCGAGTGGGGCGC
>DATDKQ010000150.1:0-3882 GCA_036519915.1 Solirubrobacterales bacterium
CGAGGGCGATCGGCTTGTCCGCCGGCGCTCCCGTCAGGGCGCCCTCACTCGACTCCCAGCATCACGTCGCTCGCCTTGATCAGGGCGGTCACGTCCTTCCCCGGCTCTATGCCGAGCTCGCGAACGGCCTCCACCGTCACCGATGCAACCAGCCTCATGCCGGCGACGTCGAGCTCCACGTTCGCAATCGCCTCGCCGGCCTTGATGTCCGTGACCTTGCCCGGAAGCTTGTTTCTGGCGCTGATCTGCATCGACTTCTCCTCTGGCCGCGGTTGTCTGAGTCTCGTGACGAGGCTAGATCATCCGCCTCGCGCGACCGGCATGTGGCGTGGATCCCCTTGCATAGGCAAAGCCACCCGCTGCCATACTGAGCGCGATGACCGATCTCAGCATGGGCGAGGCCGCGCGGGCGATCGGCGTTAGCGTCGACACCCTCCGCCGCTGGGATGGCGCGGGGAAGCTCCGCACCACCCGGGACTCGAGGAACCGTCGGCAGGTGCCGGCCACCGAGGTGGAAAGGCTACGGCGCACTCCGACCCGCCACCGAACCGACGACTCGTTCTCGGCGCGAAACAGATTCCCCGGAACTGTCACCTCCGTGGAGGTCGCGGGGGTCATGGCGTTGGTGGAGATCCAGGCCGGCCCGCACCTGATCACGGCTGCAATCACGCGGGACGCGGTCGAGGAGCTTGGGCTCGTGGAGGGCACCCGGGCCACCGCCACGGTGAAGGCGACCTCGGTGATGATCGATCGAGAGGGCTGAGACTCCTACCTATGTAATGCATATGTAATGATCGGCACGCGAATGGGCGCTGTCGAATCGAGAGCCAGCCGCCACCTCGTCGTGCTCGCCGTCGCGGTCGCGTGCCTGGTCGGGCTGGCGGGCTGCGGGGGGGGCGGCGACGACGAGTCGGATCAGTTGGTCGTCTCGGCCGCGGCATCTCTCGATACGGCGTTCAACGACTACGTGGACGCCGCCGGCATCGACGCGAAGATGTCGTTCGCCGGATCGGACGAGCTCGCCGCCCAGATCCGCCAGGGAGTCAAGCCGGACGTCTACGCGGCGGCCAATACGACCCTGCCCGACGAGCTCCACAAGGAGGGCCTCGTCGGCGAGCCGACGGTGTTCGCGACCAACACGCTGGTGCTGGCGGTCCCGGAGGACTCCCAGATCGACTCCCTCGACGACCTGACCAAACCGGGCACCTCGATCGTGATGGGTGATCCGACGGTTCCAGTCGGTTCCTACACGCGTGAAATGCTCGATCAGCTTCCGGAAGACCAGCGCAAGGCGATCTACGACAACGTTCGCTCCGAGGAACCCGATGTGAGCGGCATCTCGGGCAAGCTCACCCAGGGAGCGGCCGACGCGGGCTTCGTCTACATCACCGACGTGACGGCGAGCAGCGGTCAGCTGAAGGCGATCCAGCTGCCTGCGGACCTGCAGCCGAATGTCGCCTACGGCGCGGCGGTCGTCACCGGGGCGAAGAACCCGGAGGGAGCCCGCAAGTTCATCGACGGATTTCTCAGCGGGGACGGGGCCACGGCGCTCAAGGAGTCCGGCTTCAAGCCTCCGCCGGGCTGATGCGCAGAGCGGCGTTTGCCGTTGGGCTCTTCCTCGCCCTGTTCCTGGTGCTCGCCTTCCTGACGCTGCCGATCGTCGCGATCTTCGTTCACACCTCCCCCGGCGATCTGATCAGCAGCCTCGGGGAACAGGACGCCCGGGACGCTCTCTGGCTCAGCCTGAAGACGTCCGTGGCGGCGCTCGCGATCATCGTGATCGTGGGGACACCCGCCGCGTATCTGCTCGCCACACGGGAGTTCCGCGGCCGCTCGGTGGTGGTGACGTTGATCGAGCTCCCGCTGGTGCTCCCGCCGGCGGTCGCCGGCATCGCCCTGCTCGCCTCCTTCGGTCCCGAGGGGCTGTTCGGCAGCGCGCTCGATGACGCGGGAATCCAGCTGGTGCTGCAGACGGCGGGGGTGATCGTCGCGCTCACCTTCGTCGCGGCTCCCTTCTACCTGCGCCAGGCGCAGGAGGCCTTCGCCGCCGTGGATCGCAACCTGATGGACGCCGCGCGCACGCTGGGGGCAACCGAGGCGCGCGCCTTCATCCGGGTCGCCGTGCCATCCGCGGGCCAGGGCATCGCGTCGGGGATCGCGCTGGCCTGGGGGCGGGCCCTGGGCGAGTTCGGAGCGACGCTGATGTTCGCCGGATCGTTCCAGGGGATCACCCAGACGGTCCCGCTCGCCATCTTCGCCCGCTTCAGTGACGACTTCACAGCCGCCCTGGCGCTCTCGGGCTTGCTCGTCATCGTCTCCGCCGCCCTGCTGCTCTCGGTCAAGGTCCTGGGACGCTCGCCGATTCTCGGCGGTGGCGCACCATGAGCGGCCTCGAGGTCCGAGCACGCGATCGGCTTCGCGATTTGGAGCTTGACGTCGAGCTGCAGGTCGATGGGGACGGCTCCGTGGCGATCGTCGGGCCGTCCGGTGCCGGCAAGTCGACCGTGCTCCGCATCATCGCCGGGCTGCGGCGTCCCGATCCCGGCCGGGTCGTGATGCGGGACGAGGTCTGGCTCGACTCCGGCCGCGGGATCAATCTCCGCCCGGAGGAGCGCACCTGCGGACTCATGTTCCAGGACTACGCCCTGTTCCCGCATCTGAGCGCCTGGCGGAACGTCGCCTTCGGAATGCCCGGACCGCGCCAGGATCGCCGGGGGCGCGCCCTGGAGCAGCTCCGGCGCTTCGGCGTTGAGGAGCTGGCCGACGCCCGCCCCGATTCCCTCTCGGGAGGCGAACGCCAGCGGGTTGCGCTGGCGCGGTCGCTGGCGCGAGACCCGAGCGTCCTGCTCCTCGACGAACCCCTGGCCGCGCTCGACACCCGCACCCGCGCGCACGCCGGCCGCGAGCTTGTCCACGCGCTCAGAGGGACGCGTGCGCTCGCGATCGTGGTCACCCATGACTTCTCGGAGGCGGCCATGCTGGCCGATGAGATCTTCGTCATGGACGAGGGACGCATCGTCCAGCGCGGGACCGCTGCGGAGCTGTCGGCGCGACCGACGAGCGCCTTCGTCGCCGACTTCGCGGGCTCGGTGGTGCTCAACGGCACGGCACGGCCGGGCGCGGACGGGTTGACTCAGGTCGACCTGGACGGCGGAGGCGTGCTGCAGAGCACGGACCTGATTCGCGGTCCGGTCGCCGCCCTCGTCTTTCCATGGGAGATCAGCCTCCAGCCGGGTGGGGCCGCCCATGAGAGCTCGGCTCTCAACCGCCTCGCGGTCGATGTCATCTCGGTGACCGAGATCGGGAACCGCGCCCGGATCGGATTGTCATCTCCGCAACCGCTGGTGGCGGAGGTGACGGTCGAATCGATCCGCTCGCTGGCCCTGCGGCCGGGGGCCAGAGTCACCGCCACCTGGAAGGCGACCGCGACCCGCCTGGTCCCGCGCTAGCTACCCGCCGATCTGGCTCATCGACCGCGGCGGCCGGCGGAAGCCCGGCTCGTTGATGCGGTGCTTGAGCTCCTTGCGCCAGACCGCGTCGCGGATCAGCTCCTCGAGCTCGTCGTCGCTCGCACCCGAGCGGAGCGGCTCGCGGAGGTCAGTCTCGTGGATTGAGAACAGGCAGGTGCGCAGCTTGCCGTCGGAGGTGATCCTGATGCGGTTGCAGTCGGCGCAAAACGGCTCGGACACGGGGTTCACGAACCCGATCTCCCCGGCCCCATCGGCGAAGCGATAGACGCGGGCCGTCGAGTGGGGCTCGCGCGGCAGCGGCTCGAGCTCGTAGGCCGTCTCCGCGATCTCCCTGATTTCCGCTCCGGTCAGCACCGCCTCCGGCTCCCACTTGCCGTCCGCGTCCAGCGGCATGAACTCGATGAACCGCACC
>DATDKQ010000151.1:0-7833 GCA_036519915.1 Solirubrobacterales bacterium
CACCAGCAGGCCGAGCACGACGAACATCGTCACCTGGGCGACCAGTGCGAGCCCCTCGTGGAAGACGGTGACCGCCCGCTTGGCGGGAATCGGGACGGTTCCCAGCATCAGGCCGGCCAGGTAGACGGCCAGAAACCCCGATCCGTGCAGGCTGCTCGCAGCGCCGAACGCCACGGCCGCCGCGCCGATGGTGCCGATCACGTATCCGGCCTCAGTGCCGAGCCAGGCGCGGCGCAGCCCCTGAACGGCCAGCCATCCGACGGCGACCCCAACGGCCACGCCGATACCGAGCTCTCTGGCGAAGAGCAGGGCCATGTCGCCGACTCCGTAGCCGGGCATCTGGATCCAGTCGATGAACCCGACCACGAGCAGCACCGCCACCGGGTCGTTCAGCCCCGCCTCCCCCTCGAGCGCCCGCGCGACCTTCGGGCGCAGGCGGGAATGGCGAAGGAGCCCGAAGATCGCCGCGGTATCGGTGACCGAGACGATCGAGCCGAGCAGCATCCCCTCGAGCAGCGAGATGTTCAACACCAGGCTCGCAGCGGCCCCCGTGATGGCCGCGGTCACCAGGGTTCCGGGGATCGCGAGCCCGATTGACGCGCCGAGCACCGGGCGGACCTCCCCGAACCCTGCGCTCAGGCCGCCTTCGAAGAGGATCAGCGCCAGGGCGATCACCCCAATGGTGCGCGCCAGCTCGTAGTCGTTGAAGTCGATCCATCCCAATCCGTCTGAGCCGACGGCCATGCCCAGGCCCAGGAACAGCAGGAGGCCCGGGACGCGGAGCCTCCCAGCCACCACGGTCGCCAGCAGCCCGGCGATCAGGAGGCCGCCGGTGATCAGGATCAGATTGGCATCGCTCATGGCGCCCGTATAACAACAGGGTGGGGTGAGAACGGGCGGCTGCGCGCCGAGAGGAACCCTCATGCTCAGGTCGAGGCCCAGGGGAACTGGCGCATGATCCGGGCCCGTTCGAAAGCATCCGAAACCCAATGGGTCGAGGACTGGGCCAAGGATGGCAAAGCGTTTCCTGCTGATCGTCGCTCTGGGCAGCACGCTCGCCGTGCTCGGTGCCGGTACTGCCAGCTCTCTGAGCGTCGGCGTCGGCGACCTGACCGTTACCGCGCCGACGCTCCCGGGTCCGCTGCCCCAACCGCCCCCGGACACCGACGTCCAGGTCCCCAAGCTGCCGAACCTCGGCGGCGGAGGTTCCACCGGCGGCTCTGGCGGCAGCAGCTCCGGCGGCGGCGGGTCGACCGCTGGGGGCAGCTCCACTTCGAGCGGATCCGGCACCGGCACCCGCGCCGGCGGGACCAGCGACAGCAAGACCGGCAAGAGCGGCCGAAAGGGTGGCGACAAGGGCCTGTTCGCCAAGCAGAAGGGGAAGCGGCAGACCGCCAAGGACGTGATGGTGGATCAGCGCAACGGCATCACCCAGCCCATCCTGCGAAACCCGGATGGCACTCCCACGCCTCGGAACCCGGGCCTCACCACCGCGACGTTTGGACCCGCTCCCATCGGGGTCCCCAATCCCGTCATCGACTCCTTCGAGATTCCGCCCTTCCTGCTCCCGATCTATCAATCCTGCGGTACCGAGTACGGGATCCCCTGGCAGGTACTGGCCTCGATCAACAAGATAGAGACGGCCTTCGGCACCAACCTCAATGTCTCCTCGGCCGGGGCCCAGGGCTGGATGCAGTTCATCCCCTCGACCTGGGCGTCCTACGGAGTCGACGCCAACAACGATGGAAGGAAGGATCCCTACAACCCTGTCGACGCGATCTGCGCCGCGGCCCGTTACCTGAGGGCCGCGGGTGGGGATCACGACATCCGCCAAGCGGTGTTCGCCTACAACCACGCTGACTGGTACGTCGATGAGGTGCTGCTGGGGGCGCAGCAATATGGCCGCCTTCCGGATGCATTGGTCGGCTCTCTTACGGGCCTCACCGAGGGAGCCCATTTCCCCGTGGCAGCAGATGCCCGCTACGCCGACGACATCAGCGATGCGGCCGCGCTGACCCGGTCGACGACGCAGCGCAAGGCGGCCGGTAACGCCGCGGACGTCATCCAGTCCGATGCGAACCGCCGGAGCATCAACATCTACTCGAGGCTGGACGCTCCTGTGGTCGCGGTCAACGACGGCGTCATCAAGAAGATGGGCGAGAGCAAGGAGCTCGGCAAGTTCATCGTGCTCCAAGACGCCTACGGCAACCGCTACACCTACTCGCAACTCGGCTCGATCTCCCAGATGCATCCGGTGCCTCGTCAGCGCAAGCTGGGCGCCGACGCCTTCAAGCTCGAGGGGCCGCGGAAGGACGCCTCCCCGAAGGCTCCCGCCACTGCCGGGGACAACTCAGGCAGGGGGGCCGCGCCTGCGAGCAATCCGCCCCGGTCGGCCCCAGCGGGCGAGACCGCTCAGGACAATCAGACCTTCCAGTTCGACCCGAAGACGATGCAGCTGAAGCCGCTCAAGATCGGATCCCGGGTCGTCGGCGGCTCGGAGATCGGCCGCATCGGCAAGTCGCAGGCCGGCCCGCCACGGCTCAACTTCGCGATCAGGCCGGCCGGGCGCGGCGCTCCCAATATCGACCCGAAGCCGATCCTCGACGGCTGGAAGCTGCTCGAGACCACCGCGATCTACCGGGCAAACGACAAGAACCCGTTCGGGTCGGACCCGACCGTAGGCCAGGTTCTCCTCGAGTCGAAGGCCGCACTGATGCAGCGCGTGCTCGCCGATCCGAAGCTCTCGATCTACAGCTGCGGCCGCAACGATGTCCGGACGGGCCAGATCGACAGGCGGGTGCTCGCGGTGTTGGAGTACCTGGTCGCGAAGGGTTACCGACTGACGATCACGTCACTCAAATGCGGCCACTCGTATCTGACGGCGTCGGGGAACGTCTCTGCTCATTCATACGGCTCGGCGGTCGACATCGCCGCTGTCAACGGAATCCCGATCACCGGGCACCAGGGGCCCGGGTCGATCACCGAGGCCGTGATCAAGGATCTGCTCCTGCTCCAGGGCGCCATGCGCCCCGCGCAAATCATCTCTTTGATGGACCTCGGGCCGCCGACCTTCATCCTGCCCGACCACTACAACCACATTCACGTCGGTTATACGTTCTCGACGAGTGGGAACCTGAGCCAGCTCGGTGAGATGCTCAAGCCCGAGCAGTGGCAGCGGCTGATCCAGCGCCTCGGTCAGATCCAGAACCCGAAGGTGCCGGCGAAGCCCTCGGCCGCCGCTGTCCCCACAAAGGGCAAGCGCCCGACCGGGGACTAGCGCGCGGTCTGTGCGAGGCGCTCCAGGAACCTGCGGGTGACCGCCCGGTGGATGCGCTGCTGGGTCTGCGCGTAGATCCAAACGCCGACCCTCGCGAACGGACCAGTACCTCGCAGCCACGGATAGAAGTTGTGGACCTCCATCCGCACGCGGACCCGGCTGTGGCCATTCTCGCCCTGCGGCCCGGTCGACTCGAGCGACAGCCGGAGGAATGCACGATCCCGCCCGTTTCGCGAGACCAGAATCCCGCGCTTGATCCGCCAGGTGACGGAGCTGTGACCTTCCCCGACGTCGTACTCCGGCGAGTGGAAGCGCAGTAGGACGAACGGGCGCGAGACCAGGACGACACACTGATCCTCGCCGTCGGAGGTGACCCGAATCAGGCCGAGTGTGAACCGAGTGATCAGCCGCCAGTACGCGGTCGCCGCTTGCTCCAGGAAGCCACGGCTCAGCAGTCGTGACACGGGATCGCTGACGTCGATCTCCGCACCCTGGACTGACTCCACCGCGCCGGTCCGCGGCACCTTCCCGAGCCGGTCAGGCTCGAGGCGCAGCTCTGCACCCATCAGCCGATCTCCGTGTCCTCGGCGAGCGCGCGCCGCAGGGCCTCGCTGAAGGGCATCCGGTGGATCCCGAAGGGCGTCGCTGCCGCGGGCTCGGTCACCGTCGTCGGGGTCGAGAGTCCCTCGATCAGAGGCCTGGCGACCCCGGCGTCGACAGGGGTCACCAGCCCGATCCAGAGCGACGAGAGCCACGGGGTGAGCAGCGGCACCGGGATCTTTGGGCGTCTGTAGACGCCGAGCGCCTCTGCCATCCGGTCGAGCATGTCGCCGTACGTGAGGACGTCAGGGCCGCCGATCTGGACCTCTCGTTCCTCTGACTCTGGGACGTCCGGCGCACGCCGGAGATAGGCGATCACGTCATCCACCGCGATCGGCTGGGTCGGCGTCGAGAGCCAGGCGGGCGCGATCATCGCCGGGAGTCGCTGCACGAGGTAGCGGAGGGTCCGGTAGGACTCGCTCCCCGCGCCGACGACCATCCCGGCTCGGAAGTAGGTCAGCGAGGGACCCGACTCGCGCAGGATCTCCGCCGTGCGCTGACGGCTGCGGAGGTGCTTCGACCGCGGCTGATCGCCGAGCCCTCCCAGGTAGACGACTCGACCGACCCCCTCCCGCTCCGCCATCTCCGCGAAGTTCGTCGCGGCGCGGCGCTCCATCTCCTCGAAGTCGCCACCGCCACCGCGGCCCATGGAGTGGACGAGGTAGTAGGCGATCTCGGCTCCCTCCCCGGCTCCCCGCAAGGAGTCCGCATCCTGCACGTCGCCCTCGAACAGCTCGACGCCACGATCAGCGAGATCGCTCGCGCGCGAGCGATCCCGCACCAGGCCGCGGACCCGCCAGCCGTCGTCCGCGAGCACGCGGGCGAGCCGCCCGCCGACGAAGCCGGTCGCGCCGGTGACGAGGGCGGTTCGGGGCGAAGCGCTCACCTTCACAGGATCATCGCTCGGGCCCTCCGGCGCATCCAGGGGAGATGACGGGCGTGGTTGACTGGGACGGATCGCAGCGGAGACTTCACTCGAGATCGAGCAGATCAGCATCGGGGCGGATCCGGCGGCGTGGGCTCGCGCCGGCTTCGCGATCGAGGGGAATGCGTGCCGGGCGGGCACGGTCGCCCTCCAGTTCGAGCCCGGAGACGGAATCGTCGGCTGGCGGCTCAGCTCCCCCGCCGCCGGCGAGATCGACGGGCTGCCGCAGGCAGCGCCGGCGGAGGAACGTGCGCCTGCCGGCGCTCGCCACCCGGCCGGCGTCACCCAGATCGATCACCTCGTCGTCCTCACGCCGGAGTTGGACAGGACGACCGGCGCTCTCGATCAGGTCGGGGTCGAGCGCCGGCGGGTGCGTGAGGTCGAGACAGATGACGGGCCGCTGCGGCAGGGGTTCTTTCGCCTCGGCGAGGTGATCCTGGAGGTGGTGGAGCACGCGCGCGTTGAGGATGGCCCGGCCCGCTTCTGGGGGATCACCTTCGCCGTCCGGGACCTCGAGGCGGCCACCCAGCTGCTCGGCGACCGCCTCGGTTCGATTCGCGACGCCGTGCAGCCGGGCCGCCGGATCGCGACCGTCCGCCGCGAGGCCGAGCTCGGGCTGCCGGTGGCGTTGATCAGCGCAGAGGACCGAACCTAGTCCGGGTACTCGTCCTTGCGCCAGGCACGCGGCTCCTCGGGCTGCGGCTTGGGCGTGCGGTCGAGCAGGAACGAGTGGTACGGCGCGACGAACGGGTCGGGCGCCATCACCTGGTAGGTGAAGTAGACGGTCCCGTTGTCCCGAGCGAAGGCGATGAACCCCGGGCCCTCGCGGAGGCCGTCCTTCAGGTCGGCCCCGACCTGCTCGGACCACTCCTGCAGCCAGTCGGGCGGATTATCGATCATCTCCTTGACCTCGGGAATCTCCCCTGCCTGCTCCTCGGTCATCGCCAGCCCGAAGTCGAACGGGAAATCGGTGTTGTAGGTGGAGACGTACGGGAACTGCCAACCCATCCGCTCCTTGTAGGCGACGAGCCGGTCGATCGGCGCCCGGGAGAAACCAAGGAACGTCACATCCCGATGGTTGAGGTGGACCAGCGAGCCGTCGAACTCGTCGCCGAGGCTCGTGCAGCCGGGGCAGGCGCCGACCTCGTAGTCCGGCCCGTACATGATGTTGTAGGCAAGCAGCTGCGAGCGGCCGTCGAAGAGCTCGGCGAGGCTCTTCTTGCCGTCCTCGGTGTCGAACTCGTACTCCTTCTCGACGGGGACCCAGGGCAGCGCCTGGCGCTTCTCCCGGATCTTGTTGTTGCGCTCGGCCTGCTCGGCCTCGAGCTTCGCGAGCTCCGCTCGCGCCGCCTCCCATTCCTCGCGCGTTCCAGTCTTGTTATCGGGCATCTCGGCTCCTTCCTCTCGTGGTACATCAGACGAGACCCGGTGCAGACGGGAAACTAATCGCTCAACTCACCAAGGGCGCCCGCGGAGCGGCCTAGTCTTGGACTCGTGAGCCCGCCGACCAAGCCGATCGACCTCGATGCCTGGCGCGAACTTCCCGCCGCCCAGCAGCCGGAATGGCCAGACCCCGCACGCGTTGGAGATGTCGCCGCGGAATTGGCAGAACAATCGCCCCTCGTCCTTGCGGGCGAGTGCGACCAGCTCACCGAGCGGCTGGCCGCTGTCGCCGCGGGCGAGGCATTCGTCCTTCAGGGAGGCGATTGCGCGGAGACCTTCTCGGGATCGGCGGATGACGCGGTGCGCGCGAAGATCGAGACGCTGCTCCAGATGGCGCTCGTGCTGACGTACGCAGCGGCCGTCCCCGTTGTGAAGATCGGCCGGATGGCGGGGCAGTTCGCAAAACCCCGATCGCGCCCCACCGAGTCCCGGGACGGCGTCGAACTCCCGGCCTACCGCGGCGATGCTGTGAACGACTTCGAGTTCACACCCGAGGCGCGGCGGCCCGATCCGGCGCGACTGCTCCAGGCGTACAACAGCGCGGCTGGGACTCTGAACCTATGCCGTGCGTTCGCCAGCGGCGGCTACGCCGACCTTCACCAAGCGCACGCCTGGAACCAGGACTTCGTAGCCCAGAGCCCGGCCGGGCAGCGCTACGAGCAGCTCGCCGGCGAGATCGATCGCGCGCTCGCGTTCATGAAGGCCTGCGGCGCTGACTCGGAGGAGCTCCACGGGGTGGAGCTCTACGCGAGCCACGAGGCGCTCCTGCTCGACTACGAGCGGGCGCTGACCCGGATCGACGCCCGCACCGGCCTGCCATATGACCTGTCCGCCCATCTGGTGTGGATCGGTGAGCGGACCAGGGATCCGAATGGTGCGCACGTCGAGTTCTGCCGTCAGATCCGTAATCCGATCGCCGTGAAGCTCGGACCGACGGTGTCCCCCGACGACGCCGTCGCGCTGGTCGAGCGACTCAACCCGGGTAGCGAACCCGGCCGGCTGACGTTCATCACCCGGATGGGCGCCGGCGAGATCCGGGATGTTCTGCCGCAGCTGGTCGAAAAGGTCACCGAGCACGGTGCTCCGGTCGCATGGGTCTGCGATCCGATGCACGGAAATACCTACGAGGCGCCCAGCGGACACAAGACCCGCCGGTTGGACCACATCCTCGACGAGGTGGCGGGCTTCTTCGAGGTTCACCGCGCGCTCGGCACCCATCCGGGCGGCATCCACGTCGAGTTCACGGGCGATGACGTGACCGAGTGCATCGGCGGGGGCCACGAGATCGTCGAGGAGGAGCTGAACGACCGCTACGAAACGGCGTGCGATCCCCGGCTCAACCGCCGCCAAGCGCTCGACCTGGCTTTCATGGTCGCGGAGATGTATCGCGGTGAGCGGTAGGGCTCAGGCCGCCTGCGGCGCGCCCGTCGGGGCGCCGGTCTCGTCGAGGCCCTCGCGGAGCTCCCGGATCGTGCGCTTGTAGGCGGCCTCGTCGTCGCCGCAGAGGTGCGTCCCCCAGCGAGTGCCGTTGTGGACGTGGGGGACCTCGTCCGCGAGCAGGTAGTCGAAGACCTGAGCAATCTGCTCC
>DATDKQ010000152.1:0-2436 GCA_036519915.1 Solirubrobacterales bacterium
CTACGAGCATCAGACGTCAAGCTGCTGGCAACCCTGGGTACGCAGCCTCACCTTCCGCTCGAGACTTGACTGGGTGCCCGGAGGGTGACCTCCACCCGGTCTTGCAGCTCCGCGACGCTGACGCCGAAGGTCTCGGTGACGACGGCCCCCTCGCGGGTGATCATGATGATCGCATAGTCGGTGTATATCCGATCTACGCAGCCGAGCCCGGTCAGCGGGTATGTGCAGCGCGGGACGAGCTTGGCAGTCCCGTCCTTGGCGAACAAGGTCATCATGACGAAGACCGACTTGGCGCCAATGGCGAGGTCCATCGCACCGCCCACCGCGGGAATCGCGCCCGGCGCGCCCGTGTGCCAGTTGGCCAGATCCCCGCCCTCGGAGACCTGGAAGGCGCCGAGCACGCAGACGTCGAGATGGCCGCCGCGCATCATTGCGAACGAATCGGCATGGTGGAAGTACGACGCTCCAGGCAGCTCGGTGACCGGGATCTTGCCGGCGTTGATCAGGTCCGGGTCGACCTGATCAGGCCGAGCGGCGGGCCCCATGTTGAGCATGCCATTCTCGGTGTGCAGCACGACGCCTAACTCGGGTGTCAAGAAGTCCGCCACAGTTGTGGGCTGCCCGATGCCGAGGTTCACGTACGAGCCCGGCGGGATGGCGGCAGCGACCGCAGCCGCGAGCTCGTCCTTGCTGCGCGGGCCGCGGTCGAGGTGTTCAATCGGGGGACTCGTCTCGCTCATGCTCATCCCAAAACCTCCTGAGCTGCGTCAGTGCCACCAAGATCGAGGCCACCAAGATCGAGAATCCGGTCGACGAAGATCCCGGGCGTCACCACGACCTCCGGGTCGATCTCCCCGATCTCCACGACGCGCTGCACTTCGGCGATCGTCAACGCGGCCGCGGTAGCCATCACGGGTCCGAAGTTGCGCGCGGTCTTGCGATACACCAGGTTGCCCATCCGGTCCCCGACGTACGCGCCGATGAGCGCAACATCGCCCTTGATCGGGTACTCCAGCACGTAGTCGCGCCCCTCGATCGTTCTTTGTTCCTTCCCCTCCGCCAGGGGAGTGCCGACCCCAGTCGGAGAGTAGAACGCGCCGATGCCGGCGCCGGCCGCCCGCATCCGCTCGGCGAGGTTGCCCTGCGGGACCAGCTCCAGCTCGATCTTCCCGGCCCGATAGAGCCCGTCGAAGACGTAGGAGTCGCTCTGCCGCGGAAAGGAGCAGATTATCTTGCGTACCTGCCCGGTGGCCAGCAACGCGGCCAGCCCGGTGTCGCCGTTCCCGGCGTTGTTGTTCACCACAGTCAGGTCCCTGGCACCCAGCCGGATCAACGCGTCGATCAAGGTCACCGGCATACCGGCCATGCCGAATCCGCCGATCAAGATCGTCAAGCCGTCCGCGATCCCGGCGACCGCGGCGTCCGGGTCGTCGGTGATGAAGGTTCTCATGACAACTCACCTGAGACGTTCTCCACCACGACCGCGAGCGCCTGGCCGACACCGATACAGATAGCCGCCACGCCCCAGCGTTCCCGGCGTTCCTGCAACACCTTCGTCAGCGTGCCAAGAATGCGGCCTCCGGAGGCGCCCAGCGGATGACCGATGGCGATTGCGCCGCCGCGTACGTTGACGATCTCCGGATCGATTCCCCACGCGTCGACGCAGGCTAGGGACTGCACGGCGAAGGCCTCGTTCAGTTCGACGGCACCAACATCTGCCCAGCCGATGCCAGTTCGGCGGAGCGCGTGCTCGGCTGCCACCACCGGCGCATATCCGAACATCGGCGGGTCCAACGCGTACGCACCGCGACCGGCGATTCGCGCTACGGGCGGCGATCCGATGCGGTCCGCGGCCGTCTCGCAACCGAGCAGCACGGCGGAGGCGCCGTCGTTGAGCGGAGAGGCGTTGCCGGCCGTGATAGTGCCGTCGGGCCGGAACACTGGCTTGAGCGCTGCTAACGCCTCCGGGGTGCTGCCGGCCCGGATTGTCTCGTCCCGAACGAGCTCGGCCCCGGGCACCTGCATCACGAGATCGTCGTAGAAACTTCCGGCCCACGCCGCGTCGGCCAGCTGGTGTGAGCGGGCGGCGAAGGCGTCCTGCCGCTCCCGAGAGATCCCGTACTTCTCACGCAGCTGCTCATTGCCTTCCCCCAACGAGACAGTCCACTCTGCGGGCATCCGTTCGTTGACCAGCCGCCAGCCCAAGGTCGTCGAGACGGCCTCCATGTTTCCCGACGGGAAGGGGCGGGCTGGTTTCAGCAGCACCCAGGGCGCGCGGGTCATCGATTCCACTCCACCGGCGACGGCGACCTCGGCATCGCCGGTCTCGATCGTGCGCGACGCGATCATGGCCGCGTCGAGGCTGGACCCGCACAGCCGGTTCACCGTTGTGGCCGGAACAGAGGTCGGCAGGCCGGCCAGCAGCACCGCCATCCG
>DATDKQ010000153.1:0-2934 GCA_036519915.1 Solirubrobacterales bacterium
ATCCAGGGAGAGGGCTGAGAGCAGTACTGGAGCGGACCGCTGCAGCGCCTCCCGCTTCGCCACGGCTGTGCTCGCCGCCTCGATCAGCGGATCGGCCAGGGTGAGTCCGCGGCCTGCAAGCTCCGCCTCGACGGCCCGGCGCACGTGGGCGTCGTTGTCACGCATGACCATTGGTGTGGCCAGGAAGAGCTCCTGCGGGATCTGCTTCCGCCGGTACCAGGCGTGGTCCTGCGGCACCGCCACAACCACCTCGTCGTCCAGCAGCTCGAGCTCCTCGAGCTCGTCGGCGCCATCCTGCCCGTCTCCGGGCCCGGTGGCGGCGACCCCGATCGATACCCGGCCCTCGGCGACCATCCTGCGCACGGCGCTCGAGTTGGCGATCGTGAGCTGGACGGCTGGACGCCGGCCGTCAGCCTGGTAGGCGACCAGCTCGGGCGGCAGGAAGAACTCCGCGATCGTGTGGCTCACCGCGAGCTCGATCGGCGCCTGCTCACTTGGCGCGGACTCGAGCAGCCGCTCGACGACATCGGCCTGGTCGAGCAGGCGGCGGGCCTCCGGATAGAGGCGCCGACCAGCCGCCGTCGGCACCACACCCCTGCTGGAGCGCTCGAGGAGCTTGGTGGCCGCGGCGGCCTCCAGCGCGCGGAGCCGCTTCGAGAGCGCCGGCTGGCTGATCTTCAGCGAGACCGCGGCCTTCCCGAGGGTTCCGAGGTCCACGGCTGCGCAGAAGGCCCGCAGCTCCGCGATCTCAGGCCCGCGAATGGACCGGCGAGCGCCGGGGGTTAGCTGGTGGCGTCGTTGGGTACTCATCTGTCGTTTCGTCTACTCAAGGAGGAGAAATGGCGACACCTGAGCGTCGTGGCGGTATCGGCGGGATCTCGCTGGGAGGGATCATCGTCATCATCGGGATCATCCTGCTGTTCGTGACCAAGGTCTGGATCGGCGTGGTCGTGATCCTGATCGGATTGATCGCCTTCGGCGGCTTCGCGCGCGGTCGCTGGTACTGACGCAGCACACCGGATAGTCCGATCCCTGATTTCAGACGCAGGTGGGCTGTGAGGAGGGGTCGAGCTTCCGTACCCCGGTCGGTGTGATCCGGTAGCCGATCGGCTCGGCGACCTGAGGGATCCGCGCCGCGTCGCCGTCGACGGTCATCTCGACCGAACCGTTCCCGAAGGTCACGTCGAATCCGCCGCCGCTGAACGGCCCACGCGACTCGTTGGCGTCCAGCGTCTCGCTGTCGACCAGAGGGGTACCGCCGTCGTCCACCAGGCAGACCCAGACGAGGGCCGTCGCGCGCAGCTCGACCGAGACCTCGCCGGCGGGCGTGGTGCTCGTCGTGGTCGTGGCCGGCTTGGACGGGCCGGCCGCCTTGCTCCCCTGGTTCCTCCCCTTCCCGCCATTGTCGCTCCCGCCGCTGTCGTCCGATCCGCCGATCGACCCGACGATCACGAGACCGACGACGGCAACGACGATCAGCCCGCCCAGGACCTTGGCGACCGGCCCCCAGTTGATCGAGCGGCTGCGTCCGACCGGGCGGGTCTGCCTGAGGGTGCCCGGCTTGATGACCGATTGCGGAATCGGCTCGTGCTGCTCGCCCTCCACCGTATGCCGGTACTCGTCGAGCAGCGCCTGCTGGTCGAGGCCGAGATAGCGCGCATAGATGTCGAGGAAGCCACGGGCGTAGACGGGTGCCGGCAGCTCCTCCCAGCGATCCTCCTCCATCGCCTCGAGGAACTTGGCGCGGATCTTGGTGGCCCGCTCGACCTCGCTCAGCTCTACGCCGCGCTCGGCGCGGGCTTGGCGCAGCTTCTGGCCGATCGTAGGCGCCATGTCGACCCCCAATTGTCCCCCACCAAGAGGGGACGATCAGGCCGAGGGCTTGCCGGTCAGACCCGCCACCGCCTCCTCGAAGGCATCGGTGTGCCGGTCGATGTCCGATTCGGTGGTCGCGGGGCACATCAGGGCCATGTTGTGGAACGGCGTCAGCAGGATCCCCCGGTTCAGCGCGTGCAGGTGCATGTAGCGGCCGAGCGTGCGATCGTCGGCCGCCACCGCCTCGGATCCGTTGCGCGGAGGGAACGGCTGGAAGTGGTACTCGACCCGGCAGCCGAGGCGGACGGAGTTCCAGGGAACCGCGTGCGCGGCCACCACCTCATTAACACCGGCCTCGAAGCGCTCCGCCATCTCGGTCATGTGGCCGAATGCCTCGTCGGTCAGTACCTCCTCGAGGGTGGCCCGAGCCGCGGCCAGCGACAGCGCGTTGCCCGCAAGCGTCCCGCCGATCCCGCCGACATCTGTGGTCTCGAGCATTCGCATGTGGTCCGCGATCCGCTCGGCCACCTCCTCCGTCATCCCGTAGGCCGCCGCCGGGATGCCGCCGGCGATCGCCTTGCCGATCGTGAGCAGGTCCGGATCGAGCCCCGCGGCGGCCGTGTAGCCGCCCGGGCCCGCGCAGAAGGTGTGGGTCTCGTCGATGATCAGCAGGGTCCCGTGTTCGCGGGTGAGCTCTCGCAGCGCCTCGTGGTAGCCGGGATCGGGGAGCACGATCCCGGCGTTGGTCATCGCCGGCTCGGCCAGCACACAGGCGATGTCGCCGGGCTCGAGGGCGCGTTCGAGGGCTGCGAGATCGTTCCACTCGACCGCCCGGGTGGTCACCGCCGGGTCGACGGGCGGCCCGATGTTGTCGGGCCGCGAGCGGGTCTCGCCCTCGACCTCGATCGCGAAGCTCTCGTCGACCGTGCCGTGGTAGCACCAGGCATAGACCAGGACCTTCGGCCGATCCGTGATGGCCCTCGCCAGTCGAAGCGCGAAACGGTTCGCGTCGGTTGCAGTGAGGGCGAACTGCCAGCGTGGCAGGCCGAATCGCCGCCCGAGCTCGGCCGCCACCCAGCTCGCGTCCTCGGTCGGCAGCATCAGGGTGATCCCGTGAGC
>DATDKQ010000154.1:0-12445 GCA_036519915.1 Solirubrobacterales bacterium
GACCCAGTCGTGCATCCAGCGCCGGAACTCGTCTCCACGGTAGGTGTCGGCATCCGGAAAACTGGGATCGGGCGTGAACTCGAAGTCCGATCCGACTTCGTCGAGCCACTTCTCGAAGTTGCCGGAGTTCCACAGTTCCACCAGTTCCTGCGCCCGTTCGATCCGGCCGCTTGCCACGAGCCGACTCTACCGTTGCTGCGAGGGTGCGCCGCAGGCGCCCGTTTGATGCTGATAGACACCCGCGCGTGGCGGGCATGGAGAAATACGAACGACCCGCGATCGCGGGCGGCGGGACGATCGCCACCGGCCTCGCGGCCTGCGCGAGCGTGGCCTCCAAGGTCATCGTTCTGGCCCGCTCCGACGCCTCGGCCTGGAAGGCGGAGGAACAGTCCCACTCGCTCTCGGCGAAGATCGATGGGGCCGACGCCGAGCGGATCAAGGTGACCACCGTGGCCAGCGACCTGGCCGACTGCGACCTGGTGGTCGAGGCGGTGGTCGAGGAGCTCGGGCCAAAGGCCAACATGCTCAGCTCTGTCGGCGACGCCGCGGCGGACGCCGACCTCGCGACCACCACCTCCTCCCTCTCGCTCGACGAGCTCGGGTCGCAGAGTGGCCACGCCGGGCGCGTCTTCGGGCTGCACCCCTTCAACCCGGTGGCGAAGATGCAGCTGATCGAGCTCTGCCTGCCCGACGCGGCCGGCGAGCAGATCCGCCCGCGGGCGCGCGCCTGGTGCGAGGCGATCGGCAAGACCGTGGTCGAGGTGCCGAACGAGCCCGGCTTCGTCGTCAACCGCCTGCTCTTTCCCTACCTCTTCGACGCCGTGCGCCTGATGGAGCAGACCGGCATGGAGGCGGAGGACGTCGACCGCTGCATGACGCTCGGCGCCAACTACCCGATGGGCCCGCTGGCTCTGGTGGATCTGATCGGGGTGGACGTGGCGGTGGCGATCGGCGAGGCGCTGTACGCCGACAGCGGCGAGGAGCATCACCGCCCGCCGGGCCGGCTGATCGCCCTGGTGAACGAAGGCAAGCTGGGGCGGAAGTCAGGCGCGGGCTTCTACGAGTACGACTAGCGTCCGCCGTTCAGGTCGATGACCAGCTGGGTGACGGTCTCGCCGACCTCGTCCAGCACCGCGGGATCCAGCTTGTCGGGGGTGTCCTCGACCGTGTCGGCGTAGGGATAGTTGAAGTCGATCAGGTCGATCGACGGAATCCCCTGCTCGAGGAACGGGATGTGATCGTCGATGACGCCGCCCTGAACGCCCGCCGGAAAGATGTCGGCCGCTCCGACCTGCTCCGCCGCGTGGCGCAGCTGCTCCCAGAGAGCCTGGTTCGAGTTCGCCTCGCGAGCGATCCGGGCGCCCCGGTTGGCGATGTAATCCAGCAGGATCATGTCCCCGATCTGGCCCGGGTGGGCGGCCGCGTAGGCTCTCGATCCGCGCAGGGCACAGAACTGGAAGTCCCTGTCGCTGCAGCCCGGCGGGTCCTCTTCGCCGTCGAAGAGCACGAACCGGATCTCGCGGTGGTCCTTGGGCAGCTCGGCGCCGAGCGAGCGGGCGAGCCCAATCACCGCCGCGGTGCCGGCGGCGCTGTCGTTGGCGCCGACGAACCCCTTCGGGTGCCACTCGGTGTCGTAGTGGGCGCCGATCAGGATCGCCGGGGCGCGCCCGGGCAGCACACCCACGATGTTCCGGAGACCCTGCTGCGGCCCAGTGCTGGGGAACGGCTCGAACTGACCGCCGGGCAGCATCGGCCGAAGCCTCGTCGCGAGCTGTCGAAGCTGCGGCGAACCCGCTGGACGCTGCCCGACCGCGACCTGGCGCTGGAGGAGGGACCACGCCGCAGCGCCATCGAAGCGGTTCGCCGACGAGGAGGAATCGCTGCCGCCGCATCCGGCGACGGCGAGAAGTGCAAGCGCGACGAGTCCCGCGCGGAGAAGCGGTCGGGCCCTAGGCCGCCTGCTTGCCCTTGCGCTTGACGCGTGACTTCGTTGCGATCGGCGGCACCGCCGGCTCGTCATGGCGACCGGAACGATCCCAGATCACATCTGCCTCGGAGACGCCCTGTTTGGTGGCCTCGGCCTCGACCTCAGACCAGGGGAGCTGCGCTTCGGGGAGGTCATCCCACCGGGCGAGGTCGAGTGCCTCCAGCGCGCCCTCCAGAGCAGGCCCTCGGTGCTCCTCCGAGCGGAGCACCGCCCTGACTACCTCAAGCTGCTTATCACTGAACCGGACGACCCACATGTGGCCTCCTCAAAGACCCACCTCGATTTCGGGCAACGTAGAGCCCTAAACGGACGGAAGGGAAAGTCCCTGCAAGGAAGGACCTAGGCGCTCTGGGGGTGGATCCGAACCGCCTCGATCCGGTTCTCGCGAACTGACTCGACCCGGATCTCGTAGCCGTCGGCCGTGATCAGGTCGCCCCGCTTCGGCAGCCGGCCGAGCTCCCCGAAGACGTAGCCGCCGACGGAGTTGTACGCATCGGTGTCCACGGGCAGCTCGATTCCGCGGTCGGCGAGATCGCCGAGCGAGACATGTCCCCTGACATACCAGTCGCCGTTCGCGAGCTGCCTCAGGGAGCCAGCCAAGGGGTCGGTCTCGTCCTCGATCTCCCCCACCACTTCCTCGAGGATGTCCTCGACGGTGACGATCCCCACCGTCCGCCCGTACTCGTCCACGACGACACCCATCGATGAGCGCTGGCGCTGGAGCTCGGTGAGCAGGTCGTCGAGCGGCTTCGTCTCAGGGACGATCAGGGCGTCGCGGATCGCCGGCTCGATCTTCGCCTCGGGACCCTCGGCCAACATCAGCCGCACCAGCCTGAGAGCGTGGGCGATGCCGCGAACGCGGTCCGCGTTGCCGTCCTCCACGACGACCAGCCGGTTGTGCCCCGACGAGATGCAGAGGTTGAGCGCGTCTGAGACGGTCGCCGACGCATCGACCGTGACCACCGCCGGAATCGGCGTCATCACCTCGCGCGCCTCCTGCTCGTGCAGGTGGAAGACGCCGCCCAGCATGGTCGCCTCTCCCGGATCGAGTTTGCCTCGCACGGCCGACTGCGCGATCAGTATCTGGAGGTCCTCGGGGGTCGGCTGCTCCTCGTCGAGCTCTTCCGGCCGGATACCGAAGAGGCGGACTACGCCGTTGGCCAACCAGGTCAGCGCCACGGTCAACGGAGCCGTCAGCCGGCGGAACCAGTTCAGGGGGCCCGCGAGACGACGGGCACTGTCCTCCGGCCGCGCGATCGCGAACAGCTTCGGCCCCTGCTCGCCGACCACGACGTGCAGTGCGGTGACCAGGGCGTAGGCGATCGCGACGGAGATCGCGACGGCGACTCCATGGGAGAGCCCACCGAAGATCGGCTCGATCAGCTTGGCGACGGCCGGTTCCCCGAGGAAGCCGATCCCGATCGAGGCCATCGTGATTCCGAGCTGGCAGGCGGACAGGTACTCGTCGATGTCGTCGAGCTGCCGGAGGACCGCCGCGGAACCTCGGGAACCTTCCGAGGCGAGCTGCTCGAGCTTGGACCGACGCGAGCGGACAAGCGCGAATTCCGCGGCCACGAAGATGCCGTTGATCGCGATCAGGACGAACAGAAGGACGAGAAGGACGGCGCTCATCTCGTCCTCCCGTCAGGCAGCGGGTCGTCGGCTGAATCGATCACGCCCGATCGGGCGCGCCTACTTCGAGGGAGGTCGTCGTCGGTCACTGGCGACGAGCCAAGGCTACCGAACGACCTGACGGTGTTTGTGCCGCCGCCTGCGTCGTCGCTTCCGTCGCCGCTTTCGTTTCCTGTGCGGGGCACGGCAAGAGGTGCCGCAAGGCCAAGCGCAGGCGGCACTGCTCCAAGCGCGGGGGCTAGTCCTCGGTCCTGGTCAGGTGGGCGGCCCGGGCAGCTGGAGGAGCAGCACGAAGGAAATGACCAGCAGCACCGCCCCCAGACCGACGAGCGCGTAACGCCCGCCCCGGACCGGGAAGCGGGTACTGATGCCGACCAGGAAGAGCACGCTCGCCAAGAAGACCGTGGTGCGGATGTACTTGTCGGACTTCGTGCCGGCGTCCTCGCCCTCGGCGAAGGACTCATCGGCCTGCTTGTCGAAGGCCGCGGCGGCCCTCAACCCGGGCTGGCGATACTCCGGCATGTAGGTGGGGCCTCGGGGCGCGTTGGGATTCGTCTCCGGCTTCGTCGCGCGCCAGGCGTCGAATGCGACCTTGAACCCGGGACGGAAGCGCCGCTCGGCGATGGTCATCGCCTGCCGGTTGCCGGCCGTATAGGCCGCGAACCAGGCCTCGAAGGTCGAGGAATCGAAGTTGCGCACCGAGATGGCCTTGAGATCCGCGCGGCTCGCCTTCGTCCTCAGGGTCGAGGCCTCGGCCAGGCCGACCCTCGACTCGGTGCTCCACTTCGCCGCGGCGTAGCCGGACCACGCAGCCAGCAGGGCCACAACCGACAGCAGGATGGCTTCGGTGATCGAAACGAGGCGGTCGCGTCGATCGTGCGCGCCGTTCTCGCCGTGAGCGGCGTGACCCGCAATCTCCTTGCCGACCTCGTCGGCCGACAACCCCTCAGGCATTCAGTCCCTTCCGTGAGTCGAAACAGCTGCAGAGCCTAGGCGAGCCCCTCCACCCAGCGTAAGAAAGGCCGCCGCGCTCTAGGCGAGCGCGTCGACCTTTCGGGCCAGCTCGAAGTCGTTGTCGGTGAGGCCGCCCTCAGCGTGGGTCGAGATCGCGACCTCGACCTGGCTCCAGGAGATCGCGATGTCAGGGTGGTGGTTCATCTCCTCGGCGGGTGCCACCAGCGAGTCGACGAACTTGACCGAGCCCACGAAGTCTCCGCGGTCGAAGCTCTTGACGATGTACTCGCCCCGCTGGCGCCAGCCATCGAGCCCCTTGAGTCGCTCCTTGATCTCCTCGTCGCTCAGAAGTGCCATATTCGTCGGGTGCGAATCGCCAGTCTGGTTCCGTCGGCGACCGAGATGCTATTCGCCCTCGGTCTGGGCGATCAAGTGGTCGGCGTCACCCACGAGTGCGACTACCCGCCGGAGGCAGCCCGCAAGCAGCATCTGACCCGGAGTCTGGTGCTGGCAGATTCGGCGGCAACAAAAACCGCCGCCGGACCTACGGCGGGCGAGATCGATGCCGAGGTGCGACGCCTGACCGGCGAGGGGCGCCACCTGTACGAGCTCGATGAACCCACCCTGGGCGAGCTCGACGTCGACCTGATCGTCACCCAGGCGGTCTGCGAGGTCTGCGCGGTCTCCTACGACGACGTCGTGGCCGTGGCCGCCCGCCTCCCGTCGCTCCCGCAGGTGATCTCGCTCGACCCCTCGAACCTCGCCGACGTGCTCGCCGACGTCCCGCGGCTCGGCGAAGCGGCCGGGGTCGCCGACCGGGCCATCGCCCTGCGTAACGAGCTCGAGCGGCGGCTCGAGGGTGTGCGTGCCGCCGTCGAAGGCGCGCCCCGCCCCAGAGTGCTCGCCCTGGAATGGCTCGATCCCCCATTCATCGGAGGCCACTGGGTGCCCGAGATGATCGAGATCGCGGGCGGCCAGGACGTGCTTGGCGTCGCCGGAGCCAAATCCCGCACCGCGGAGTGGGATGAGCTCGCCGCCTCTGCTCCCGGCGTGATCCTGGGGATGCCCTGCGGGTGGGACGCAACAAGGGCGCGTGCCGAGGTCGAGGGCCGCGCGGCGGAGGTTGGGTCGGTCGGCGCGGAGCGGATCTGGGCGGTCGATGCCGCGGCCTCGTTCTCCCGCCCCGGGCCGCGCCTGGTCGAGGGAACGGAGCTCATCGCCCACCTCCTCCACCCAGATAGGGTTGACGCCCCCGCAGGGGTGACCTTCCAGCCAGTCGACGTGAGGGATCCCGCAGGGCGTTCCTAGGAGGAGAAAGATGGGCCTCAACTGGGCCGAGCACACCGTCGAGATCGAAGCGCCGATCCAGACCTGCTTCGACGCGATCACCGACTACGAGACTTTCCCGAAATGGCAGAGCGCGGTGGTCGACACCGAGGTGCTCGACTGGGATGAGCAGGGGCGCGGCAAGCGGGTTCGCCTCTTCGTGGACGCCAAGGTCCGCAAGGTCGATTACACCCTCGACTACCGCTATGACGAGCCCGGCCGGATCGAGTGGGACTTCGTGGAGGGCAACGGCATCAATGATGCGGACGGCGACTACCTCTTGGAGGACCTCGGCGACGGCCGGACGCGGGCGACCTACAACTTGGGCCTCGAGGTCGGCATCCCGCTTCCCGGGCCGGTCGCGCGGCGCGCGCACCGCTCGACCCTGAAGGCGTCGGTCGAGGACCTGAAGCGCGAGGCGGAGCGCCGGGCGGCGTCGGCCACCCAGGCGCACGAGGACGACCCATCGAGCCAGCGCGAGAGGCAGTTCGCCGAGCAGGTCGGGATCAAGGGGCCCGAGCGTCGCTCGGCTCCTTCGCCCACGCCCGAACCGACGGACGACTGGGGCTCGGACGGATCGCACTCCGTCGCCGAGCTGCCGGGCCTGCTGGTCGGCGAGGCCGCTTCGATGGGCCGCCGCGTGGCGGGCGGGGGCGTGGGAGCCGCCCGCCGCGCCGTCGGCGTGGGGCTCGATGCCGCCGGCGCCGTCCGGAGCCGGGCCGGCCGCCTGCTGGGGCGCGGGCGGACCGACAACTACCCGCGCTGAGCCGCCTCGCCCGATCCGCAATCATCACGGCGTGGACGAGGTCAGCTTTGAGCTCGCGGCCGCCGGCGGCGACTTCCCCGACGATCTGAGACAGATCAAGATCGAGGTGAACGGCGTCGAGCTGCCGGAGCTTGTCCGAGAGGCCGAGCTGCCCTCCGCCCGATCGAACGACGAGGAGGACATGGCCGGGAACTACATCGGGCTGGTCGCCGGCTACATGCGGATCGATCTCGCCGGCCAGTTCCTCGGCGGACAGGGGACGCCCATGTTCGACGGCTCTCAAGAGAAGACGCAACTGCTCGGCTGTGGATGCGGCGAGGTCGGCTGCTCGCCGCTGATGGCCCGGGTCACGGTCACCGACGAGACCGTCACCTGGGAGGAGTTCGAGCAGCCCACCAGGCCCGACTGGGACTACGAGGGCTTCGGCCCCTTCACCTTCGACCGCGCCCAGTACGAGCAGGCGCTGATGGCGATCGACGACTAGCCGGCTACGGCCAAGGCACCGGCGAAGGTCGCCGCAATCATCACGATGATGCCGACCAGCTCGATGGTGAAGCCCCCGCGGCCACTCATCCGACGCTCGACGAGCAGGACCAGGCCGGCCGCCACGGCCCCGCCGATCAGGCCACCGATGTGCCCGCCCACCGAGATTCCGGAAATCGAGAAGGTGAGCACCAGGTTGAGCACGATGAAGAGGCCGAACTGGGAGGCGATCTGCTCAACCCCGCGGCCCCGCGCGATCACGACCACGGCGGCCATCAGCCCGAAGATCGCCCCGGACGCGCCGACGGTGAGCGAGTTGGGATCGACGATCAGCGCACCGAGCGAGCCCGCGATCAGCGAGACGAAGTAGATGCCCAGAAAGCGCGGGGTGCCGATTCCCGGCTCGAGGATGCTGCCCGCCACGTAGAGGACGTACATGTTGAGGAGCAGGTGGAGGAACCCTGCGTGCAGGAAGCCGCCGGTGATCACCCGCCACCAGTCGCCGTTGGCGACGTCTGGCCCTCGCAGCCCCGCATCGTGAATCACGCTGCCCCCGCCGCTGAGCGAACCCGACCCCCCGCCCGCGAGCTCGATGATGAAGACGATCACGTTGATCGCGATCAGCGCGATCGTGGCGGGCATCTTTCCCGAGGTGGGGCTGAAGGCGCCGGCGCCGGCCCTCACCTTCGTCGTCTGCCGGGCGCAGTCGGGGCAGCGCATCCCGACAGAGGTCGACGTCATGCAGTCAGGACAGATCGGCCGACCGCAGTTCGAGCAGGAGACGCCGGTCTCCCGATTCGGGTGCCGGTAACAGGTCTGCCGCTGCTCGGTGCTGGCCTCCATCATCATTAAACGGGTTGCCCCTCGCTCATCAAACGGGTTGCGCCTGACGGCGCACCCTCGCATCATCGGGGCACCCTCGCGGATCAATGTAGACGAGCGGCCCCACGGGCCCTACTCGCCTACTGAACCGTCGCGCTGAGCAGCACCGGCGTTGTCGGAGCGGGCTCGCCAGGGTGCGGCTCGCGGGTGACCATCACCTTCGTCCCGGCGGTGAGGCGACCGTCGACGGCGGTCATCGCCCGGCCACTCGGGTCGGGAATGAAGTTGGAGGAGGGCCGCAGGCTCTGGCCCTTGGCGACCCAGACCTGGTAGACCTGCTGCCCCTTCAGCGGCCCCAGGCCATGCAGGTCGAGCATCGAGGAGTGCTCGCCGACCGCGAGGGTCCCGCCGATTCCCTGCTGGGCCACGACCGGCACGGTGCTCTCCTCCGGGCCACCTGATCCATCGTTGCCGGCGATCTCATAGCCGCCGATCGCGGCGATCGCGATGGCCAGCCCAACAGCGATGGCGGGCCGCGCGAACAGGCCGCGCCATCCACGGCGACGGGGGCGTCGCGCCGTCGTCTCCCGTTCGGCGCCTGAGCGGGCGACGTCCGCGCGCACCTCGGCGAGCACCCGCTCGCGCAGCTCAGGCGGCGGCTCGAGCTGCTCGACGGATTCGCCGAGGAGAGCCACCGCCGGCACCAGGGCCTCGAGCTCCCGCGTGCAGCGGGCGCAGCTCTGCGTGTGGGCCTCGATCTCGCGCTCCTCGCCGGGCTCGAGAGCGTCGAGCGCGAAGGCGACGAGATCGTCCCGATCGGGATGCTCGCCGTTCACCAGCCCTCCGCCAGGGTCGCTCTGATCTTGTCCATGCCGAGGCGCATCCGCCCCTTGATCGTTCCGAGGGGCTCATTGAGCATCTCCGCGATCTCGGAGTGGCTGAAGCCGCCGAAATAGGCCAGTCCGATCACCCGGGACTGATCCTCGGGCAGCTCCTGGATCGCGCCACGGACCTCCTCCGCCGTCTCCCTGCGCACGGCCTCCGTATCGGTGAGCTCCTCGGCCGCACGGCGCTCCAGGATCTCGTCGCCACCTGCGGCGAGCTTCGGGGAGCGGCCGGACTCCTTGCGCAGCAGGTCGATTGCCCGGTTGCGAACGATGCCGAGCGTCCAGGCCCGCACGCTGCCGCGGGCGCGGTCGTAACGGGCGCCGCTGCGCCAGATCGAGAGCAGCGCCTCCTGCGTGACGTCCTCCGCCGCGGTGCGACTGCCGACGATCCGGTAGGCGAGCGAATAGGCCGCCCCCGCATGGCGGTCGTAGAAGACCTCGAAGGCGAGGGGGTCCTCGCGCGCGACCATGGGCATCAGGTCCTCGTCGGCGAGGCGCTGGAGCTCCGCCCGGGTCACCGCGACCACCGCGAGTGATCTACTTGACTACCTCCCACGCATGTGGCTACGAGCAGCACGTCAATTCGGATCATCCAGCGCAAGGAGGTAGCGATGGAGGAAGCAAGCCCGGCAAGGCTCTACTGCCTGCTGGTGGGCGCGGTGCTCGTGATAGCCGGGATCATCGGATTCTTCTACGAGGCGAGTTTCGCGTCGGGAGACTCGATCCGGAGCGAGAACGTCTTCGGGGTTCTGTCGGTGAACGGCTGGCACAACCTCGTCCACATCGGGATCGGGGCCCTGCTGCTGATCGCCGCGGGATCCGCCGCGCGCGGAGCGGCCCTCTTCGTGGGACTCCTCTACACCGTGCTGTGCGTGCTGGGCTTCATCGCGACCAGCGACAACGGGATCGGCTTCATCGCCGAGAACGACGCCCTGTTCAAGCTGGTGCCGGTCAACAACGAGGACAACGTCCTGCACCTGATCCTCGGGATCACCGGCGTGATCGCCTTCTACGCCTCCCGCCCCATGGGCCGCGCTGCGCCGGCCGCCCGGGCCTAGTCGCGACGGTTCCGCACCTGGTCTCGGACCTGATCGGCGATGTCCGTGACCTGATCCGCGAGTCCTGAGAGGCGCGAGGGCTGTTTGCTGCCTCGGCGCCTGAGCTCCACGAGCACGAGTCCGCCGGCGGCGAGTCCGCCTGCGGCGATCGCGGCCGCGGGCCGAACCCAGTTGCGCGGGTCGCGAAGCGAGCGCAGCTCAGATTCGGAGAGCTCCTCCGCCCACGCGGAGAGCTCCTCGGCGGCTGCCTCGGTGACCGCGCTGAGCGTCTCCTCCACCCGGCCGGCGAGGTTCTCGGGAGGCTCGATCGGCCGAAGCGCGGAACGCAGCAGGCTCTCGACGTCCGGACTCGGCTCAGCTGCCATCGGCGCTCATCCCCTCCTCGAGCTGCTTGATCGCACGGTGGATCAACACCTTGGTGGCACCATCCGAACGGCCCAGAGCCCGCGCGATCTCGCGGTTGTCCATCCCAAGCGCAAAGCGCATGATCAGTGCATCGCGGCGGTCATCGGGCAGGTACTGGAGGTGCTCCATGACGCTCTTCAGTTCCTCCCGCCCCTCGACGATCCGCTCGGTGCCGTGCGGCGCGGCGATCGGCTCTGACTCGTCCAGGACCCGCTGCGGGCGGCGGGCACGGTCGCGGTGGTAGTTGGACGCGAGGTTGTGTGCGATGCGGATGAGCCACGGTCGCAGCGGGCGGCCGTTCGACTCCCGTCGCGCGCGCTCGAAATGGCGGTAGGCCTGCAGGAAGGCCTGTTCGGTGACGTCCTCCGCGTCGTGGTGATTGCCGACGCGGTAGTAGGAGTAGGAGTAGACGTCGCGGAGGTGATCGCGATAGAGGTTCTCGAAGGCGCGGTCGAGCTCCGCCTTCGACTCCTCGGCCGGAGCAGAGCCCTTCTCCGAGTCGGACACAGAGCAAGCGTACCCGGGGTCATGCGGCCCGTCCTCCCGCCGCGGGCTCGCGCCGGAGCCGCTCCGCCTGCCTGACCCTCGCCATCCACTCGCCCGTCGAGATCTCGCCTGCGATCAGCGCCGAGAGGCCGTCGAGCGCCGAGCCGCCCATGCCCGACTTCCGCACGGCCTCGGCGATCAGCGGCACCGAATCGAGTGCCTCCGAGGCCTGGCCGATGATCCCCGGGATCTGCTCGGCGGGCGTGCCCTGCCCGAGCAGCTCACCGGCGCGCCGGTTGCGGCTGCCCTCGGCGAGGATGGTGGCGGTCAGGTCACCGACACCGGCGATGCCGGCGAAGGTCTCGTGCTGCGCGCCGCGCGCCAGGGCGTAGGCGACGCACTCCCGCCACACCTGAGCCGTGGCGATCCCGGCCGCATTCATGCCCTGCGCCTGTGCCGCCGCCCCTGCGAGTGCGGCGGCGTTCTTGGCCGCCCCGGCGACCTCGACCCCGATCATGTCCTCGGAGCGCTCGCAGACCAGGCCTGCCTCGTCGAAGACGCTCCCTAGCTGGTCCCGCAGATCCGGGTCGCGGCTGCCGAGCACCAGGGCCGCGGTACCCGACACGGCCTCCTTCGCGTGCGCGGGGCCGCCGAGCGAGGCGATGGCCCGAGCGCGGACGCGCTCGGAGACGTACTCGGAGGGCAGCGCGGCCATCGGAGCGACCATCCCCTTGCTGAGCAGCAGAACCGATGCCCGCTGACCGACGCGGTCGCCGATCGCGCCGACTGCCTGCGGAAGGGCGGCCGAGGGGACCGCCAGGCAGACAAGATCGATCCCGGCGAGCTCGATCTCGGCGGCCCGCTTGACCGTCAGCGACTCCGGGAGCTCGATGCCCGGCAGGTAGCCCTCGTTCGTGCGGGTCTCGTTCATCTCCTCGGCGCGCTCTTCGGTCCGGGTACCGAGCTGCACGTCGAGCCCGCCGCGAGCGAGCAGCACCGCGACGGCCGTTCCCCAGCTGCCGGCGCCGATTACGGCCGCCTTGCGGAGCGGTGGCAGTCCGCCGAGCCACTCCCACTGCAGCTCGATCACGGGCCAGACCCGCGCGCCGACGGAGTTCGCCAGCGCCGGCGAGGGGTCCTCGGTCCGCGGGAAGGTGAGCGCGCGCCCCATCCGAACCCTGAGCTTCTTCGGGCGGATCCTCCAGCCGCGGCGCACCTGCTCGGTGCCGTGAACGGCGACCGGCAGAACCGCGGCCCCGGTCTCCAGCGCGAGGCGGCCGAAGCCGCGCTTGGGCCGGCCGAGCGAGCCGGTTCGGTGGCGCGTCCCCTCCGGGAAGATGCAGATCGCGCCGCCGCGCTCGAGGACCTGGCGCGAGGTGATCAGGGTCTGGTCGTCAGACTGGCCGCGGCGCACGGGGTAGGCGCCGAGCCGGTTCAGGATCCACCCCTGCCAGCGCCTCTCGAACAGCTCGACCTTGGCGACGTAGTGGAGCGGGCGCCGCCAGGGAAGGGAGGCGCCGATCACGAACGGGTCGAGGAAGCTGCGGTGGTTGGCCACCACGATCAGCGGCCCGGTGACCCTGCCGTGCTCGCGTCCGATCCTCACCAACCGGAAGTAGACGAGGAAGAAGGGGACGAG
>DATDKQ010000155.1:0-4676 GCA_036519915.1 Solirubrobacterales bacterium
GCCCCCGCTATGGCTCTCACTACCACCAAGGAGCCCTCCTTCGGGAGGGCTTCCTTCTTCTCGAAGGCCGCCGCGACTGTCTCGGAAACCGTCGCCGAGATCTCGATCCGGTGCTCCGCCTTGTCGTAGAGGATCTGGAGCTCGAAAGCCTCGAAGACCTGGCGCTGGACCTCGGGTGAGGCCTCGCGGAGCGCCTTCGTCAAGTCGGGGACCCGTGCCAGCTGTTCGGACAGCTCCTCGGCTTCGGCCTTACGTGGAGTCCGCGGTCGCGAGACTCCGTCTCGGAATCCGCTCGAGCCGGGGTCCCAAACACCCGCGCCAGCACCAGGCTGGCCTCAAAGAGCAGGAGCAGGGGGACCATCTCCAGAAGCATGCTGATCGGGTCGGTGCCTGGGAGGAGCATCGCGACGATGGCGATCACCAGATAGGCGTAGCGGCGGTTCTGGGCGAGCTGCTTGGGAGTGACGATCCCAAGCCGGGTGACGGCCAGGATCCCGATCGGGAGCTGGAAGATCAGCCCCATCACCCCGACCGTCATGGTGAAGAAGCTGTAGTAGTCCTTAGCCCGGATCTGGATGTTGAACTGGCTCGCGTTGAAGTTGAGAAGGAACTTGGTGGCGGCCGGCAGGACGACGAAGTAGCCGAAGACCGCCCCGGCGCAGAACAGCACCGGCACCATGACCAGGAACGGGGCGATCACCCGGCGCTCGCGGTCGGTGAGCGCCGGCAGCACGTAGGCGTAAGCCTCGTAGAGGATCACCGGCAGCGAGAGCACGATCGCCGCGTAGAGGGTGATCGTCACGGTGGTGGTGAACGGCTCGGCGACCCCGAAGGTGATCGGGGTCCGGTTGCCGGGCAGCGGTGCGTTGGCGATATCCAGCAGCCTCCCGTTCTGCCAGAAGCAGAGCGTGAAGGCGACCGCAAACGCCGAGATCGAGACGAGGATCCGCGTACGGAGTTCGTCCAGGTGCTCGACGAGCGGGATCCGGTCCTCGAAGCTGACCGGCCGAACCCGGGCCATTGACTAGGCCTTGTGCTCGGTGACGACCTCGCCGTCAACGATCTCGGCAGGCTTGCTCGAGCTGTCAGCTGGAATCTCGTCCTTGTCGTCCATGGAGAGGGATCCCTTGAACTCGCGGATCCCCTTCCCCATCGACTTGCCGAGCTCGGGCAGGCGCTTCGGCCCGAAGACGACCAGGACGATCAGGAGGACTACGGCGATCTCTAGTGGTCCGACGTTTGGCATCACGGAACGTTCCTTTCGCTTGTTGTCGTCGACAGGCGGCGAGCCACCCGAAGGCGGCTCGCCGCGTCTGCCTTGATCCGTCGCTAATGCTTGGGCCGGGCGGCGTCTGCAGCCTTTGCCAGCTTCGTAACGACGTTGAAGAACTCCTTCGGCTGCCCGATGAACAACCCGTCCTGTGTGAGCGCCTTGGCCGCGCCCATCGCCGCGCCCTTGGTCTCGGTCGGGCGAATGATCGAGACGGGCGGGAACTTCCGCTTCAGGAACGGCGTCGGCTCGGGCATGATCAGGTTGGTCTGGGTCAGTTCGCCGTCGGCGTTGAGGTCGGGGAACACCAACCCGCCGTCGGTCAGGGCAGGCGCGTTGCCGGCCTTGTCTTGCCAGGTCTGGAAGTGCATGATCTCGCTGCCGCCGATGCTGAGCAGGATCCGAAGCACCTCCTTACTGGTGACCCGCTGCGCCAGCGAGGCGTAGAGGCTCGTACCGCCCTGCTCGATGAAGGCGAAGTGGAAACCGGCCGTATTGGCGATCGCCTGCAGGTGGTTGGGATCGTTGACATCGCTGTTGTCGCGGGGAATCGCCGGATGCTGGCCGACGGCCAGGGTCGGGATGGCCTGCGGCAGGGTGTCGCCGAGGTCGGGGTTCTGGGTGTCGCTCCGATAGCGCGTCCAGAAGCTGGTGTCGACGCTCAACTGCATCAGGTTGGTCAGCCGGCCGACATTCTTCTGAGCGCCGTCCGCCTGGCTGCTCGGCAGCGTCCGGAACTTGTCGAGGTTGACCGGCTTCTCGCCGTGCGCCCTCAGGTATGCGTTGATGAAGGCGACGTGGCTGAACTCGTCGTCGGTGTTGTCGTGGATGTACACGTTCATGTCCTCGTCCAGCACCTCGACGGCCTCGGTATAGGCCTCGTTCCCGCTGCCGCCCGGAACCTCACCGTCCTGGATGCCGGCGAGCTCGTTGTACTGCTGCCAGAGATCGGACTCGATGATCTCGGCGGCACAGAGGAAGCGGAGGATCGCTGCGTCTCCATGGGTAAGGCGGCCGCCCTTGGCCTTGGTGTGGCCCTTCGCAAAGACGTCCGGCGGATCGACCAACAGCCGGCCCACCGCAGTGGCTCCGACCCCTAGCGCGGCTCCTTTGAACATCATCGAACGACGGCTGATCAAGTCCTGCGGTTGGTGCATGGTCTCATCCATTGGGCGTACTCCTTTTCGGGTGGCTGCTGTTCGTGCGGAGGGTGCACGGCCAACGCGTTCTTGTCGTCGGCCTACGGGTGACTCTTTGGCCTGCTACCAGTGGAGTACGAAGATGGCGCGGTCAGGGATTCCTCTTCCCGACATTGAGCATCTGCTGCGTCGCGGCGGACGGCCAATTTCCCCTATTGCTGCCAGGCAACCGCACACGGTCAACCCGATCCGGGCGACGGCCGCCCATCGAGTTCGCGCAGCCGGTCGATGGCGGGCCCGACGTAGGATAGGAATCGCTCGATCGCAGCCTTGACGGGCGGGTCGGCGGCGTGGTCGGGGAGGCCCCGGAGCAGGTTGAGCCGGCTCTCGGCCACCCAGCCGGCGACGTCCGGCTCGCGCAGCCATCGCTGCTCGATCTGCCACGTGCGACGGTTCAGGCCCAGCCAATCGTCGATGCTGCGCGGATAGGGATTGGGCGGGCAGAGCCGGTTCTTGTCGGCGTCCTCGTTGCGGTGGGCCTCGACGAAGGCGATGAGCGCCGCGTTGAACGTCGGAGAGTTCTCCCTGACCTGCTGGAGCACGATCTGGCCGCGCCGAAAGACGGGGGTCGCTTGTGCGTTGCTCAGGCCGTGCGCCGTGCAGTCGACATGCAGCACGTCGGGACCAGTGTCGATCTCGCCCTGCTGGAGCACGATCCGGTCGCCCTCGATCCGTCGCACGCGGCCGAGCCTGACTACCCCCTCGATCTGCCGCAGGGCATCGATCTCGCTGGGACTGAGCATCGTGATGCGGTACATCGTCGCGGGAGCCGACGGGTCGATGCGGATCAGGCGCTCCGATGCTTCGAGGCGATCGAACAGGTCCCCGACGTCCGCCGCCTCCGCACCCGCCTCGGCGTCGAGAGAGATGCCGTCCATGATGTCGCCAACGAGGTCCAGCGGCTGGAAGTGCCGCCGGTGGTGGAACCAATGGTCCCGTGGGCGGACCCAGCGGATCCGATCTGGCGCCACGTCATTGTCCAGAAGCCAGGTGCAGGCGTCGACCGCCGTCTTACCGGACCCGAGCACGGTGTAACGGGCCTCCGACCGTGCGGCGCCCGGTAGGTCGTTGACAGGCACGACCCGGGCACCTGGCGCAACGTCGAAGGACGGTTCGTGAGTGGCCGGGATCGAGGCTTCGAGGTAGCGGGCATCGACCAGCTTGCGGCGCACTTCGACGTCATGAAGCGCTCCGGTGCTCAGGTCGCGGACCTGCGCTCCCTCCTCTTGCGGCCCTAGATGCTCATGCCCGGTCAGGATGCGTACGCGCCCCGTCTGCGTCAGGCGAGACGCAACCTCGGCGAAGTAGTCGCGGACCTCCGCGCCCGTTGCTCGTTCGTAGAAGCCGGCGTTCTCGCCGGACTGGTCAATCCGGTCTTCGCCAAGCGGTAGAGAGTTGACGCCGTAGTACGCCGACGGCGTGTGCAGGCGAACGAAGGCGTAAGCGTCGAGCCAGTGGCCACCCGGCCCTGGCCGGCGATCGACGAGCGTAACCTCTACGTCGGGCTCCTCGGTGACCAGTGTGTCGGCGAAGGCAAGACCACTCGCCCCTGATCCAACGACCAGATAGTCGGTGCTGATCAGGTTTCCTCCTTCGATGCGTCAGTCGGCAACCAGGGTGCTCTTCGCTTGGAGTATTCCCGGTCTCGGACACTCGCTCCACGCTGCGAGTTTCCAGACCGCGGCCGGGACGTCAGGGTTCGAACAACGTCCTAGCGCGAGAAGCGAGCGCCTGAAGCAGAAGTGCCGCTTTCCATGCAAAGCGGCTACTACGTACGCGGAGCCGGCAACGTAGTCGTCTCCCGAATACGCGTTGGGTCATAGCGAGAAACGAATCGGGCCACCCGGGTTACCCATTCGATCTTGCGGAGACGCACGGATCAAGAGCGTTTCTTCTCGTCGAAAGCGACTGGTTCAGGGGACGACTTAGCCCGGCGTCGCTCAGGTTGGCAGCGCGGTGCGTTCCCGGATACGCGTCGGGTCGTAGCGAGAAACGGATCGGGCCCCGCTACTTAGCCCCGGGGCCCTCGAAAGATGGCCCTTGGTATTCGTTGGGAGAGTGATCGGCGCCGCTCAGGTGACTTCAGAGAGACGGCCGGTCTTCACGTCGTAGACGAAACCTCGCACCTCGTCCGTCTTGGGGATGAACGGGCTTTCCCTGATCCGCTGGACGGAGTCGCGGACGTCATCTTCTAGGTCAGGAAATGA
>DATDKQ010000156.1:0-3681 GCA_036519915.1 Solirubrobacterales bacterium
CAGCGTAGATCGCCTGACCCATCAGATTGATGGCGGTCGTGAGCAGGATGGCGCCGAGCAGCGCGATGTCCTTCGCGCTGCGAATTCCGTCGAGGTTGCCGCCCTCGAACGCCGCGTCCAAGATGGACTGCGGCAGCAGGATGACGATTGCCGCCGGGACCAGAAACCTCCAGTGGCGGCCGTACACGGTGAACATCTCGCCGAGGACGGCCCGCAGGGAAAGCGTCTGCGCAGTCGAGTCGTTCACGTCTCCAGCAGGTGGGGGAGGGGATTGGTCGGCAGGTGGATCCAGCCCTCGCGCGTGGCGCGGTCGGCTTCGTCTCCCGGTTCGGGCGGCTGGGTCAGGCCGAGCGCCGCGGCTCGCGCGACGAGCGAGCAGACCAGCGCGTCGAAGCAGTTGTGGTCCGAGCTGGCGAGCTCCCGCTGCTGCATCGTCATCTCGACGCTCCCGAGACCCTGCTCCAGCTGGCCGAGAAGCTCGGGCAGGCGCGCGGCGCCGACCCGGCTCTTGTAGCCGGTCGCGGAGAGACCCCAGGTGGTGAGTGCGGGCGCCGGATAGGCCTCGATCACCTTGCCCGACCCGGCCCGGTCGACCGGCTCACCGCGGGCGGCGAGGCGGTCGAGCAGGTACGCGCAGCGCATCGCGACCACGCCGATCAGATCGGTCGAGACGCTCAGCGGCCGGCGGGCGCCATGCTCGATCAGGCGGCGGTCGGTGGCCCGGAAGCTGAGCTGGAAGCGGTAGAGGTCCTGGTCCTCTCCGCTGCCTGGCCAGCCCGCGCGGTTGCGGTGGGCCGACACGGCCTCCACGAACTCGTCCGGCCAGCCGAACGGTGCATCGATCGCGACCTTGTCGGCGCCCTCGATCGCATCCAGCAGGAAGGCGTCGTCCAGCCCGGAGCGGAGCCCCGAGACGATCGGCCGCGCCGGCCCCCACTCGATCGCACAGGCGCTGGTGTTGGCCGGCTGCGCCGCGAGGTCGATCCCGAGCGTGCGCACCCGGCGATGGTATTCGCGGTCCAGGGGTCGCGAGTGGCCGGGGTAGGCTGCATCGGTGACGCGCGAGGACTTCGAGATCGGGGACGTCAAGCCCGATATCTCCGCCGCCGGCGGTGTGCTGCTGGCGCCGGACCAACACGGGGACACCAAGGTTGCGGTGATTCACCGCCCCAAGTACATGGACTGGTCGCTGCCGAAGGGCAAGCTCGAGGAGGGCGAGAGCTGGCAGGAGGCGGCGCTGCGCGAGGTGGAGGAGGAGACCGGGTATCGGGGCGAGCCGATCGCCGAGCTCCCCCACGTCTCCTATCTGGACCGCAAGGGCCGCCGGAAGCTGGTCCGCTACTGGCTGATGGAGCCGATCGAGGGCAAGTTCGAGCCGCACGGGGAGGTCGACGAGCTCCGTTGGGTGACTCCGGACGAAGCCGACGAGGTGCTCACCTATCCGCACGACAAGGCGCTGGTCCACAAGGCGCTGCGGCGCCACCGCTGGCGCCGGATGATGCGGATCCTGACCCCCTGGTCGCGCCAGCCGCTGCCGATCTGAGGCCTCGAGGCCAGTAACGGGACGGCTCTACGATGGACTGTGGAGTACGCAACTGACTTCGACGGAAGGACCAGCACCGTGACGAACAACACCGAGACCGCGATCCTCGCGGGAGGCTGTTTCTGGGGCGTGCAGGAGCTGCTCCGCCAGCGCGACGGCGTCATCTCGACCCGTGTCGGATACACGGGCGGGGAGAACGCGAACGCGACCTACGGGAACCACCCCGGCCATGCCGAGGCGGTGGAGATCGTTTTCGATCCGGAGCGGATCTCCTACCGGGACATCCTCGAGTTCTTCTTCCAGATCCACGATCCGACCACCAAGGACCGGCAGGGGAACGACATCGGCTCGAGCTACCGCTCGGAGATCTTCTATACGACCGACGAGCAGCGCCGGGTCGCGGAGGACACGATCGCCGACGTCGAGGCCTCCGGGATCTGGCCGGGCAAGGTCGTGACGGAGGTGAGCGAGGCGGGACCGTTCTGGGAGGCCGAGCCCGAGCACCAGGACTACCTGCAGCGCTACCCGAACGGCTATACCTGCCACTTCCCGCGCCCCGACTGGAAGCTCCCGCACCGCGAGGCCGCGGCTCAGAGCTAGTCGCGCTTCGCGGGTCGGACAACCCCCCCGAGCACAATTGGCGCCTTAGTCGCCCTATGCGCGACTAAGGCGCCAGAAGCGCCGCTTTGCAGGGAAAGCGGCACTTCCGCTGAGGCTCTCGCTTTTCGCGCGAAGGAACGCCTAGACTGGTTCCTCGGGTCGAGCATCCGTTCGATCAAAGCAGTGCCTCGCGTTTTCGCAGTCGTTGCCTCCGGGCACCCTCCGCGTTCGCAGTGCACCCACACGGAGGGACCAAGATGGCCACAGGAACAGTGAAGTGGTTCAACGACGACAAGGGCTTCGGATTCATCACGCCGGAGGAGCCTGGCGATGACCTGTTCGTACACCACAGCGCGATCCAGGGCGACGGCTTCAAGTCGCTCGCCGAGGGCGCAAAGGTGAGCTACGACGCCGAGCAGGGCGCCAAGGGCCCGGCGGCCGCAAACGTCCGGGCGCTTTAGGGAGAAGAGGCATGGCCTCAGGCGGCAAGCGAAAGACCACGATGGCGAAGCTGAACCGTGAACGCAAGGTCCGCGAGCGTCGGCTTGAGAAGCAGGCCAAGAAGGCTGCCCGGAAGCAGGCGGCCGCAGACGCGCGGGCCGACTCCGCGTAGCTAAATCAGCAACGTCCCGTTAGTCAGTCCCAGCTCTCTTCCGCTTTCGCGTGACCGTCATTGCCGCTGGTTAGTCTGCCCGCGGGGAGATGGGTTACCTGATCAAGGCACCGCTGGGGTTGGCGATGTTCTTCGGCGGCATCGTGCTCTTCAACGCGAAGCTGGTCTCGCTCCTCGAGACCGGGACGTGCGCCTCCGGGAACACGCCGTACCAGATCTCGCAGCCCTGCCCCGGCCGGCACCGGCACTGACCTCCTGCTGCTCATCGCCGGCATCTCGCCGGCCTGATCGGGGCCGCGATCTTCGCCTTCCGCGGCGACCCGCCGTGGAACCGGGACGGGCGCGGACGGCGGTTCGGGAACGTGAGCTTCGGCCTTTTCGCCTGGGGTCTCTTCTTCACCGCCACTGGCGCGACTTCGCTGATCGCCTCGCTCTCCAACCAGGCGATCCAGGACTCGAGCGGCGGCAAGCTCGGAGGGATCATCGTCGGCGGGACCTTCCTGGTGATGGGCGTCCCGGCTCTCCTGATCGCCTTGGGGGGGCTCGTGAGGGGCCTCCGCGGGCGCGACGAGCGGCCCCCCCTCGATGGCCGCGACAGCGGACGGCATGCGGATGGGTGGAGTGATGTCGCGGATGAGCGCCGGCCTCGACCAGGCCCGGGCGGCCCAGACGCTCTCCAGCCGCCTCCCCTGGGGCTCGACCCCGCCGAGTTCGGGCGCCGGCGGAACCTCGGGCCAGATCGCGAAGCTCGAGCGTCTGCAGAAGCTGCGGGAGTCGGGCGCTCTCAGCGACGCCGAGTTCGAGCGCGAGAAGGCCAAGGTCCTCTCCGAATGAGAACGGGGCCCCGAAGGGCCCCGCTCAGCCTGCGCCGGCTGTCCCGAGCCTCAGCTCAGGCCCCTGTCTCCTGCTGATCCTCCTGCGGGTT
>DATDKQ010000157.1:0-34501 GCA_036519915.1 Solirubrobacterales bacterium
GGTCGATTTCATCCTGCGCCCACCGGACGCCCCGGGTGGGTCAGGCGAGCTGCCTGAAGCGGAGGAGCCGCGAGAGGCGATCCCAGAGCTCATCGGCCGCTTCACGGAGGTCAGGCCTGGCGACGAAGTGCTGTTGCTTTCCACCCGCAGGCGCGCCGGCGTCGAGAAGCCGAAGGACGGGGCGGTCCGCGCAAAGCCACCGGGGTCGCTTGTGAAGCGACCGCCGAAGCCGGTCAGCTACGACCTGATCGCTGCGGTCGGGCTGCCGGCGGGGGTCGGGCCGGAGCGCCTCCAGGAGGCGTGCGTCTCCCTGTACGACGCCCTGCGGCCCGGCGGTGAGTTGTTGATTCGGTTGGACCCGGACCCGATGGCGTTGCCGAGCGCAACGACCGCCCTGACCTCGCTGCTGCGGGCAGGGTTCGAGGTGATCGACACCGCCGACGGCTCCGGCGGTCTCGACTGCCGGCTGGTCAGGCCTCTTGAGCTGGACGACATCCAGCGATTCTTCAGGAACGGCTGAGGCGTTCAGCACCGACGGCAGCGACGCTCAACTCGGTCCCGGACTGCGCCACTTGGACCTCCGACGTCCCCTGATCGCCGCCGATCTCGACTGTGATCCGATCGTCATCGACCCTCGCAGCCACGGTGTGCGGCAGAGTCGGCGTCAGCGCAATCCCGTGAACGAGCAGCCCGGAGGCCAGCTTCGAGCGCAGCGTTGCGGCGTCCGACGGCACCTTCGTGTTATCGCGTGGGAACGTCCAGCCGTCCATCCGCGGCTCCTCCACCCCTCGCGCCACGCCGATCTCGACCGGAACCTCGCTTGAGTCGAACAGCGTCGCCACCAGGGTGTCGTCCGCCTTGGCGACGACCCCGCTGCCGGTCTTCGTGGCCACCAGCTCGGGCCCGAAATGAAGACGACGGTCGATGGTGTGCTCCTGGCCGGATTTCACCTCATCGACCACGAGCACCAGCTCCCCCGGCCGATAGAGCAGCAGGCGACGGTGATCCACCGCCTCGAGCAGCGGGTTGCGGCCCGAAATGGCGTACCAGCCATCTCCTTCGCCGGCGGCCAACAGCCCGCTGCCGTACGGGTCCTGCTCGCGCCAGGGATAGCTCTCGTCGTCCACGATCAGGACGTTGTGCCCGTGACTGGCGCGAGCGTAGATGCGGGCCGGGTCCTTCTCGTCGCGGTAGCCGTAGCGGCTCGCCTCGCCGACCACCAGGTGGTCCCCCTCGTACAGGCACCAGGTGAGCTCGTCGGCATGCTTGTGCGCGTAGGTGTGGTAGCAGCAGGTCATCCCCAGGTACGAACCGTTTCGGCGCACAAAGGCGTAGCCGGTCCGCAGGTAAGGGCGGAGCCCTTCCTCGCTGGCGGCCTCCTTGGCGAAGGCCGGTGCCTCTGACTGGATGTCGGTGTCGCCGAAGGGGACCAGGTTGTCATCGGGGAGGACCATCCAACCCGCTGCTGCGTCGAGCCTTCCGAGGAGCTCACCGAGCGTCTCCCCGCCGATGCCGGCCTGCTCTTGAAGCAGCTTCACGAGGTCGCGGATGTAGATCTGGTAGCCGGGTGAGTGCTCCTTGTGCACTCCCTCGTCGAACTGGACATGACGACCGAGCGTCTCGAGGAAGCGTCCTTCGGCGAGTTCCCGCCATTCGACGGATTCCGGCAGCTCGGCCGCATACGTGCCCATGACGTAGAGCCCTGCGTCCTCGAAGAGGCCATGGTTGGTCTCGGGCGTGTAGTTCTGCTCGTCGGAGAGCCATTGCGAATGCACCCGCAACGCCGTCGTCAGGTCGGCTTCCTGCCCCGGCTCGAGCAGGCCGTGGCGGCGGCACTCCCGCCAGATGTAGCCCAGGAAGGCTGCCCGGATCCCCGCGCTCATGTCGAACCAGGCGTAGTCACCGGTGCGCTCCCCGCCGATCGGATTACCCGCCACCCAGTCGAGGGCGATGTCACGGGCCTTCGTCAGCGCGTCGAGGTCACCCTCCTGCTCGTAGATCCGAAGTGGGACGTCGAGGAACTGGAACGTGTGGAACCAGAAGCGCCAGGCGAGGTTGTCGTGCGGGTCCATCTGCCAATCGATCGGCGGGACCAGCTCGATGTCCTTGCCGCGCACCGTGTACGTATCGCGCGCCAGGTTCTCCCGATCGTCATCACCGACCGGGTCGACCTCGAAAAGAAGGACGAGTGGCAGCCGGTCCGGGATCACTTGGACGACTCCCCCCCGGCGCGCTTGCGCCTCCGCAGTCTGATGAACCCGATTACGCGGCGATTCCGGGACGATCCCGGTTCAGACTGACTCCCTGCCTCGCCCCAGACTCTCTTCGGCAACCGGCTGAGACCGTCAACGGCCTGCTCGATGGAGTGCAGGTACTCGGGGTCGACGCCGCCCGCCCACAGCGCCCTCCCCACCTCGTCACGCTCCGCTCCCGGCATTCTCGCGAACAGGTAAATGACGATCTGGCGGTCACGATCGGGCAGAACACCATCCGTGTCGGCGACGTCGTTCTCCGCATCCGCCGTGCCGTTCTCTCCGTCCGAAGCGCCATTCTGCGTATCAGATGGGCCGTCCTCGGCTGAACTCGACGGTTGCCCGGGAACGCCGGCGATTCCATCCAGCAGCGAAATCAGCCGTGCTTCACCGCCGATCGTCTCGGTCGTCGAGATGAGTGACACGCTTTCGACCGAACCTGCGCGCCTCAGGATCACCCGCAGGGCGTCGGCGTCCTCTGGCGACAGGGCGCGCACGCGCTCTTCGATCTGGGGCGGTCGCGACCAGCGCTGCGGCATCACCTGACGGGTGACGCGCCGGATCGCCTGGCGGTCCTCCCTGGAGAAGATCCCGGTGACGAACAGGCCCACGACATAGAGGACGACCGCGCCGCACTCCACCACGGGCTGCCACGACCCAGCCATCGGACCGAACACCCGGGCGATCGCGACGCAGGCGCCGCCGAGCAGCAGCCCCTTGGCGATCCTGCCCCACTCGATCTCCAGCGGCTCGGGTCCGTGCTGCGAGAGGTAGGTGAGGATCCCCACCGCCACCGCGAAGCCAGAGATCACCGAGAGGGCGGCTCCGTAGGCGCCGAAAAGCGGGACCCAGAGGGGTGCCGTGGCGAGGAAGCCGAGGGCGGCCGAGATCGCAGTGCCGATGTAGGCGATCCTCTTCTTCGGGAAGCTGGACAAGCGGTAGACGCTGATGAACAAGCCATAGGAGAGGAAGGCCGTTCCCAGCAGCGGAATCAACGGCGCCGCCGCCGCATACTCCGGGGGAGCAATGCGAACGAGCGTGTCTGCGGCCACCGTCATCAGGAGGATGATCAGGGCGCCGGCGAGAGCGAACATGGTGAGCAGCGAGCCTCCGAGATGTTCCTTCCCGCTTTTCGTGACCGCCGCCTGGAAGGCCGACGTCTGGCGAAGCGGGGTCCAGGCCATGAACAGAGCGGCGGTGAAGTAGTCGAGGAAGGCGCCGTACCTGCTCGCAAGCCGATAGAGCCCCACCACCGAGTCGTCGGAGGTGAAGTAGGAGAGGGCGTAGATGTCGACGTTCTGGGCAATCCAGAGCGAGATCAGGATCGGCACGTAGATGCCGCCCCGCTTGAGGATCATCACCGCGTGCTGCCGGTCGATTGCAAGGGTGAAGCTGCGCCTGGTGACCGCCAGGCCGATCAGGACGGAGAGAGCCCCGCCGATCGCAGTGCCCGCGATCGCCCCCTCGATGCCGCCTCCGGCCTGGACCAGGGCGATCGTGAAGCCAACGACCAGGAACGGCCTCACCTGACTCAGGACGACGAATTGCTTCGGCTTGCGCTCCATCCGCAAGATGTTTGAGACGAGCCTCCAGAGGGCTCCAGTTGCGCCGGAGATCGCCGCGATCAGCACCAGATCCCCCTTGCCCGGGTCCCCGAGGAGGAAGTTCGAAATGTCCGCCGAGAACAGGGCGACGATGCCGGTGCCGATCGCGCAGATCGCGAGAGTGATCAGGAGCCCTGTCCCGAGAGCACGCCGCTTCGTTCCCGCCTGTGAGGACTCGCCCGTGTCCTCGACGTCCTCCTCACCCGCTGACCCGAACACCCAGATGAACGTGCCCTGCAGGGTTCCGACGTTGTAGAAGATCGTCAGGAACGCGGCGAAGACGAGGAGGAGGGCCAGCTGGCCGAACTCGGCCGGACCCAGGAACCTCGTCACCACGAAGATGCTCGCGAGCGCGAGAATGAATCCGATCAGCGCGCCGATCACGTAGAGGGCCGTGTCGTGGGTGAGCCTGGCTCCCCACGCCTCCTGGACCCTGGAGCCGCCCTCGGCGCCCGAGGTGCCCTGCTTGGCTTCGCCCTCGGTCACGCGGGCCTCCGCGCCGTGAGGTGTTGGTATCTCGCCAGGTGCTTCAGGAAGGAGGGCCACCTGCTCGCGGGTGAGGCAACGAGTGTGACGTTCTCGAAGCCCGCGTGGCGAAGCTCCCTGGCGGCTTCGGGTGGAGAGGTGAGCCGAACGAACGACCTCGGCCGCCCCAGGGACTCCGCCAGGCTGGTCGCCTGTCGCGCGGGAAGCAGCTGGATAAATGGAAGGCCGGTGAACTGGTCACGTGGGCTCCAGCGGTTTGGATTCCTGATGATCACGCGTCCTCCCGGGACGAGGACGCGGGCGGTCTCACGGAGCGCGGCCTGGCGATCCTCATCGGAGACGATGTAGCACAGGCTGTTGTTCTGCACCGCAATATCGAAGCTCCGGTCGGGCAGGTCAAGGCCCTCCATCCGGCCAGGCAGGAACTCGACCGGCAGGTTGTGCTCCGCGGCGACCGAGCGACCGACATCAAGGCGTGACTCGATCGGATCGATCCCCGTGACGCTCGCACCGCGTCCGGCAAAGAAGGCCGAGAGAGCGCCGAAGCCACAGCCGAGGTCAAGCAAACGCAGGCCCTCGATCGAGCTGACACCCGTGCTTCGCCGGAGCATCTCGAGCAGTGGCTCCCCGCGCCGCTCAACGAAACCCGAATTCGTCTCCAATGTGTTGAGGCCCGCCGCACCCTCCAGGACCTCGCCGCTCTCGGCATAGAACTGGATCACCGAGCGTCGAAGCGAATCTGCGATGGGTGTGAAGTCACGTACGGTCATAGCGGCGGCTGGTCACGCCCCGTTCGTATCGGCCTCCTCGGCCATTTACTTGGCAGCGCGGCGCCCAGGAGGCGGTCCAGCCAAAGTCCGGGTCCCGAGGCCCAGTTGTTCGGATGGGTGACCGAGAGGATCGGCGAGGTCCCGTCAGCGAGCAGCTCGGCCGGATCGATTCCGTCCTTCCAGCCCCCCTCGGCCGCCGTCCGGTCGGTGAGCCAGAACCCGAGCTCGTGTCCGCGCATGGCCTCGTTCCCGTCGAATTCGATGCCGTAGTCAGCGCAGTCCTCCCCCCGCAGCAGGTCGGCATTGTGGACGGCGGGCACCCGGGAGTCGCCGTGCGGCACGACCCCTCTCAGAGAGCCGAATGCTCGGGCAAAAGCCGCGATCTCCGCGCGCAGCTCGGCGCGATCGCTCTCGATCATCGCGGCGTCGGCGGGCTCCACCGATCCCCGCTGGAGCGCTCTGCGGGTGAGCGTCTCGTAATGCAGCCCGACCTCGAATCCGGATTGCTGCAGCTTCGAGATCACGGTGGGATGTGCAGTCCGCCAGCGGAAGTACCACGAGGACCGAAGACCGAGGTCCTCTTCGATCGCCGCCATCGCCAGAGCCGACCGGGGATGTTGGTCGACGTCGTGGCGCAGAATCAGGATCGGGCCCTCCATCGGGTACCCATCGGTGATCCACGTCTCCAGCGAGACGATGCGGTAGCCATGATCCGCCGCCATCCGGAGGAACTCGCCGTACTCGCGCCAACGCCCGCGCGAGAAGGTCCGCGACAGGCGCGGCCGTGCCCTCGGGGAGCCGACTGCCCCCTGATCTACCGCGGTGGCCATCTTCCTGCCGAGTCCGATGCCCTCGCGTAAGCGTCAACCAGCAGCTGCGACTCGTTCTCCCAGCGAAGCTCGGCCGCCGCCCGGCGGGCCGCAGCCCTGAACGCCTCGTTGCGCTCCGGGCGAATCATCTCTCGCAGCTTCGTGGCGACATCGGCTGGATCCTCCGGCTGGGCAAGCAGTCCGATTCCGTACTCACTCACCAACCCGCCGATTGCAGGAAGGTCGCTGCCGAGCACGGGCAGGCCCGCCGCCACGTATTCGAACAACTTGTTGGGCAGGCTCATCCGGTAGGAGAGGCAGACCGGCTGGATCAGCGCTAGTCCGACGCTCGCGCCGGCGATCTCCGAGAGCAGCTCCTCGGGCGAGACGGCGCCCGTGAACTCGACCCGTTCGGCAACGCCCTCGGCATGGGCGAGGTCGGCGAGGTCGGCGCGATAACGCGCGTGCCCAGGCCCCACGAGCCGAAGGCGAACCTTGCTCAGGTGGGCCAGGGCCTTGATCGAGATCTCGAGACCCCTTCCCGTGGTCAGCGCCCCTACATATACGGCGGTCGGATCTCCGTTCGGGACCGGGGCGTCCGGCAAACGATCGGATTCGGGGATGTTGCGGATCACGCGAGGGGGCTTGGTCCGGTACCGATGCGACATCACCTCGGCATAGCCCGGGCTTGCGGTGATCGTCTCGTGTGCGCAGCGGACGAACAGCGATTCACAGGCGAGCAGCCACCAGCGCGCCTCTGGTCGCTGGTTGCGGTCCGCCCAAAGCTCGTGGGCGTCGTAGACGACGGCGGCCCCGGTGGTGAGGCGAGCGGCAACCCCCACCCACATCGTGTTGTAGTCGTTGCAGTGGATCAGGGCAGGACGTATCCGGCGAACGACGCCGAGCGCGCGCCTGTAGAAGTCCAGCGTGCGCATCCAGCGGTGAAGCTTGATCGCGAGGGCCATCTTCCGGCCGCCGTCGCGCCCACTCCCGGCCCGCGACTCCTGCGCACTCGAGTCACTGCGACGCCTCAGTCGCCCCCGTATCCATGAGAACGGCGAACCGGGCGCGAGTCGCAGAATCGGAGTACCTTGCTCGATCGCTTGCCGCTCGGGAACGTCCTCGGATACGACCCCGAGGATCAGCGGCTCGTACCCGATCGTTGACAGGGTGTCGGCCTCCCTCAGGATCCGTGAGTCGTGCACGCACGGTGCCCGGCACAGGATCAGCGCCGTGGGACGGTCGCCGGCCTGCGTGGACCCTCTTCTCCTTCCCCTGACTGACACCGAAGCTAAGGGTAGGTGTTCGATCTTCGGGGGCCGAGATCCCGCCATCGGGGTCATCCACCAGACTTCGGCGTCAGTGATCGAGCCGAGCCTGCCGAAACCGAGCCGGGAGCCGGGACGGCGCCGAAGACTGGTCCGGGAAGCATGGGGGCCCGTCCGGGGCGGCGGGCTGAGACACCCCCTGGCGATGGTCGACTACCTGCGGGGTCGGCTGCTGCGGGGGCGCGGACGAGCGGACCTCGCCGCCCGGGCGATGTCCCGCGCACTCCGACGTGACCCCGGGAGATCGATCTATGCCGTCTATCGCGCCAAGGCGCTCCGCGAGGCGGGCTCGGGGGAGGAAGCGGCCGAGCAGCTCACGGCTCTGGCGTCGCTGACAGGTCCCGGGGACGCCTGGACCCTCGGCGAGATCGGCCTCGAGCTCGCCCGGCTCGGGCTTCGCCGGCAAGCCCGGCGTGTCGCGACGATGCTGGAAATGCAGCGCGGGCCGGGCGAAGCGGGGGCCGAATCCTTGGCGCGTGCCGCGCTGATCCTGGTCGCTCTGCGAGAAGTCGGGGCGGCGAGGGAAGCCGGGTCGCTGGCCGCGGCGGCCGCGCAGGATCGCTCACCAGCCCAGAGGATTGCCGCCCTCGCCCTGGAGGGTGCCGGGGAGCCGAGCAAGGCGCTCGAGCTCGCCCACCGCAGCGGCCAACGCGCACAGGAGCGGAGGCTGACGGGCCGGATCCGGGAACTCGATCCGGACTGGACTCCCGAGTTGCCGGCAGCAGAGATCCGCAACACCGAGGCCCCGCGCCGAGCACTCTGCCTGCTCGAGGCCTCCCTCCCCCACGCGCCCTCCGGCTATTCCTATCGCTCGCGCGACCTGCTGAGAGCGCTTCGCGAGGCGGGCTTCGATCCCGTGGCCGCGACTCGCCTGGGCTTCCCGGCTAGCCGCGGGGTGCGCGATTACGCGCCGATCGAAGAAGTCGACGGGATCGTCCATCACCGGTTCAACGTACCCGGCCTTAGGCAATACAGCGGGGTGCCGATCGACATCCAGCTCGAGCGCAATGCAGAGTGCCTGCTGGAGCTGGTGAAGGCGATCGAGCCTGGCGTGATCGTCGCCGGGACTCCGGTCAGAAACGGGATCCTCGGCCGAGCGCTGCGCTCGGCAACGGGGATCCCCTTCGTCTACGACGTCCGCGGCTTTCCGGAGATGACCTGGGCGGCCCAGCCGGGCGGCGCGGAGAGCGAGCTCTACGACCTCCGTCGCCACGCCGAGACCGCCTGCGTGGTCGAAGCCGATGTCGCGATCACACTCAGCCAAACGATGCGCGCCGAGCTAGTCGGCAGAGGAGCGGACTCGGATTCGGTCTACACGGTGCCGCACGTCGTCGACACTGACCGGTTCTCGCCGAGACGCCGAGACGTCGAGCTCGCCCGCTCATACGGAGTCGAGGGCAGATTCGTCGTGGGCTCGGTGACCTCCCTTACCGATTACGAGGGCCTCGAAGAGTTCCTGAGGGCCTTGGCGTGGAGCCGCGAGGAGCGTCCGGACCTCGCGGCACTGATCGTCGGGGACGGGCCGGCCCGTGTGTCACTCGAGAGCCTCGCCGATGAGCTCGGGATAGGCGATGCGGTCGTCTTCACTGGCCGGATAGATCAGGCCCGGATCGTCGACCACTACGCCCTGCTCGATCTGTTCGCTCTCCCGCGACGCGATCTGGAAGTGTGCCGCTCGGTCACCCCGCTGAAGCCGTTCGAGGCGCTGGCGATGGGCATACCCATCCTGGCAAGCGACCTGCCGGCGCTGGCTGAACTCGTCTCGAACTCAGGTGGGGGCCGCCTGGTTCCCGCGGAGTCTCAGGACGACCTCGCAGAGGCGATCCTCACTCTCGCGAACGAACCGTCCGAGCGGCGCAGACTGGGATCAAACGCACGCGAATACGCCGTTGCAAACCACAGCCAGGCGAGAGCGGCGGAAGCGCTTCGTGCGGCTCTTGACCCTCTGCTCGGCTAGTGTGATCGAGTGTCAGGCGAGTTGCCCAGCGGAGACGGCCGCCCAGAGGCCCTGATCGTGTCCGATGGGCGCTTCTACTCGCTCCGTGAGCCGGCGCCGATCGATGCCGCCCAAGGATCGCTCGGGAACGGGGCTTCGTACGAGAAACCCGATCCCCCACAGAGGGTGCCGGATCCCTGGCCGAAAGCAGAGGGATCGGGTGCGGACTCCACGAAGTCAAAGGCGCAGGTTTTCCTGACGGTCGACACGGAGGACGACTACTTCGAAACCCCGCACATGCTCACCGGGGAAGGGCTGGGCGAGGAGTACGGGGCCTATGGGATCCTCGAGATCCTCGAGCGCCACGGCCTCAGCGCCACCTTCTTCGTCAACGTCTATGAGGCACATCGGCACCGGGACCCGGGCGTGATGGAGAGCCTGGTGAAGACGATTCACGAGAGGGGCCACGAGGTGGCGCTGCACAGCCATCCATCCGAGGACCTGGAGTTCTACTCCCGCCCGCTCTACTGGTTCGACGCGGACGAGCAGATTCGGATCCTCGGCTACGGCGCTGAGCTGATCGAGAAGTGGACCGGGAGCCATCCGGTGAGCTTCCGGGCCGGCGGTTACGTCTTGAACGACCACACCTTCGAAGCACTGGAAGGGCTCGGATTCCGCATCGACTCCTCGGTCTTCTTCCGCTCAGACAAGAACCGGATCACCCCGTTCACGGTCAACGCGGTTCGGATGCGGGGGAAGCTGATTGAAGTCCCCGTCACCTACGTACCCAGGGTCGAGGAGGACGGTCAGATCGAGCACCGGAAGTTCGACGTCAACTGGCTCAGTCAGGAGGACCTGAACTCCGTTGTCGACCGCGTCAGCAGGTTCGGAATCGGCGAGGCCATGTTCATGATGCACAGCTTCTCCTTCATAGACAAGAGCTCGCTTCCGGAGAAACAGCGCGGCACGCCGATAGCGCGCTACCGCAGTCAGCCGATGCGCTCCCGCTACGTCGAGATCTACGGCAGCCACCCCGTCCTGCGAGATAGGTTCGATCGATTCGCCGAGCGCCTGGCGAGCGATCCGATGGTCGAGGTGCGGACCCTCGCCGAGTCGGAGGAGGCCCTCTCGCAGAGGGCTCGAACGGCGCACCCCGACATCATTCCGCTCGTTTAGCGCTTGGAGAGCGCCAACTCGCCGTCCTGGAGCCCGACCTCCAGGGTGCTCTCCCCCAGACCGGTGATCGTCAGCAGCGCGTCTTCACCGGCCAGCGATCCGGTCGCAACCATCTGCTCGGACTGCGTTCCCACCTCGGAACCAAGCGTCATCCGGTAGCCCAGCATCCCTCCACCATGGCGCGACAGAACGACTGTCGTGCAGGCCTCGCAGACCTCAAACTGGGGAAAGAAGAGTCCGCCCAGGGGTGCCGTCGTCCGTCCGCGGATCGCAGAGACGGAGTCCGACTCGGCCTGATCGTCTCCGAACGGGGCGACCAGCGAAACGCTCGCTCCCTCCTCGTCGCCGATCTCGACCAGGCCGGTCGTCAAGACGGTCGCATTCAGCTCGGGGGCGAGCTGCAGATATCGCTCGACCACCTCTTCGCCGGAGGCGGCGACCTCGTCGATGACGACCAGGGAGCTCGCCGGTCGGTAGAGGAGGAGTCGCCGCGCGACGCGGTCATCGGGGGCGATCCTCGGGTTCTCGGCGAGAATCGCATACCAGTCGTCGAGCGAGCCACTCCCTACGAGGCCGCTGCCGGCGCCTCCCCGGGGATCGCGGATCCAGGTATAGGAGTCCACCGCGATGCCGCTGTGGGCACTCGGCGAAACGCAGTACTGGCGAGCGGCACTCGCATAGTCGTATCCGGGGTTGCCGGAGTCGACGACGACCATCCGGCCGCCCTCATAGAGGCAGAACGAGAGATCGTCTGCGTGCTTGTGCCCCTCGCTGTGGAAGCCGGCGGTGACGATCAGGTAGCTGTCGCCGTCGTGCACGACGCAGTAGCCGGACTGCGAAAACGCCCTGAGTCCCCGCGTCTGGGTCGCAGCCTCCTGAACGGCGGCGCTTGGCCGGCTTCCCACGTTGGTGTCCCCGATCGGCGGTAATGCGCCGTCCGGGGCGGTCAGCCAGCTGCTGGCCTCATCCATTCGCTCGAGCAGCGAATCGAGTTCCTCTGGGGGCAAGAGCTGGGCGGGGGCAAATCGGGCGAGGGCGTTCCGGACCACCAATTGGTAGAAGGGCGAATGCTCGAGGTGGACGCCTTCCGAGGCCTCGACCGTCAGCTCGACGACGCTTCGGAAGCGGCTGGTCGCGACCTCCGCCCACTGCGCTGACTCAGGTGCGACGGAGAGCTCGTCCGCTGCGAGCTTCAGGGCGGCATCGCTGAAAAGCCCATGGTTGTGGTTGGGCTGGTAGTTCTCGTCGGAGAGAACGTAGTCGGCATGCTCGACGACGGACACGGCGAGCGTGTGGCGCTCCTCCGCCTCGAGCTGGCCGAGCCGGATTCCCTCTCTGAGCAGATAGGCAAGGTGAACCAGCCGCGCCGCGGCGGCGTGGTCGTACCAGGCGTACTTGTGCTCGTTCGGATGATCGACCTGCGGGTTCTGCTCGATCCAGTCCAGGTAGATCCGAGTCAGCGCCCCGATGATCCGGTCAAAGAGGTCGTCCGAAGGCTCGGCGGCCAAGACCGTGTCGGCGAAGATGAAGCAGTTCAGAAAGAAGGCGTACTCGTCGCCTTCCATATACGGCTCGTCGGACCAGTCGACCGGCGGATTGAGGTCGCGGAGCTGCCCCCGGACCCAGAAGAGCCCATCCGCCGCGCCGTCGATCTCGCCCTGCGGTGACTTCGGGCTGTGGACGCCAATGAAGGGGCGTCGCTCCAGCCCACCCGCGCTCTCCTCGAGGGAGGCGATGAGTTGCTCCGCCCGCTCTTCGGTTTTTCGATCGCGCTTTGAGAGTTGTCCGGAGATCTTCTACCTGTGAGAGGTCGTGGACAAGCGTACTAAGGGCCTCCTCGGGGAGAGAGTACTCGGCACGGGCATCCGGAACGGCTGCGATGACGCTCCAGCGGTGTCTAGGACGCTTGTCTACCACTACCTAAAACACGCAACCCAGACGTTTGAGTTGCACCCACTCATCGACTACTCTCGGCGCAGGGGATTTCAGGGGACTTGGGAGAAGCATTGCCGCGACTCGATCAGGCTACGTTGGAGGCATGCAGCCCGGGCTTGGCCCAGGTCGGCACTCGGCTGCGCGGGCTGCTCCTCTCGGTCGTCTTGGGCGTCGTCCTCCTTCTGCTCATCCCGCTGCAGGCGGGGGCCAATCCGATCACCGACGAGAACGCCCTGACCGGCACGCCGCAGGCGACCTGGTACCGGGAACACGCCGAGCTGACCACGATCTCGGGCTACTCGACGAAGACGACCGTGGCTCCGGGCGAGTCGATCGGCTTCGCCGTCAGCGCCGGCATGAAATACCGGGTGGTCATCTACCGGCTTGGCTGGTACGGCGGCACGGGGGCTCGTCAGGTGGCCTGCCTGCCGAGTTGCACGACGGACATCCAGGGAGTCGTGCGATCGACCCCAGCGCCGAATTCGATCACCGGGGAGATCGACGACAACTGGCCGGTGCAGCCCGGGATCTCGATGACGATCCCGGCGAACTGGACGACCGGCGAGTACATCGCCGAGTACGTGGTGACGTCCGGGGGAAACGCCGGTCAGGCCCGCTACTCGCCCTTCGTGGTGCGCTCGGCCGCGCCTCAGGCGCAGGCCTCCAAGATCCTGGTGGTGGTGCCCCAGAACACCTACCTCGCCTACAACAAGGTCGGCGGCACGAGCGCCTACGTCAACGAGACGAACGGCTCGGTCTACAACAAGGAGCACGCCACCAAGATCTCTCTGAACCGGCCGTACCACACGCGGGAGTGGAGCAACTGGGACTATCCCCTGACCCGGTTCCTGGAGCGCGAAGGCTACGACGTCTCCTACGTCACCGACGCGGACGTCGACGCGAACCCCAACATCCTCCAACAGCACCAGATGGCGATCATCTCGGGGCACTCGGAGTACTGGACCAAGAACATGCGCGACGGCTTCCAGGCTGCGCGCGACAACGGCGTGAGCCTCTTCTTCGCGGGGGCTAACGACTCCTTCTGGCAGGTCCGCTACGAGGACAGCGGGTGCGCCGACAACGACACGGTGTGCAACAACCCCGGTGACCGGCGGACGATGGTGATCTACAAGATGCGGGAGGACGACCCAATCGATCCGATCTCGGACCCGAGCCTGAAGACGATCCGGTTCCGGGAGCTGGATCGATCCGAGTGCGAGATCCAGGGCGGGGTGCAGTGGACCGATCCGGGCTACTTCCCGGACGACGGCTACGCCAACATGACGGTCACGTCCGCCGGCGCGGCAGATCCCTGGGTGCAGGGAACGGGTCTCACCACGGGCAGCACGATCGTCGGGATGGCCGGCACGGAGTTCGACAGCTTCTGGCCCGACTGCCAGACGCCGGCAGCACCGAAGATCCTCTTCCAGTATCAGAGTCAGAGCCACCAATTCCCGGCCGACATCGATTCGGCATCCGTCAAGTACCAGACACCGAGTTCCGGAGCGAGGGTGTTCTCGTCCGGCAACCTCCACTTCCCCTTCACCCTGGACTCCTGGCGCTGGAACCCGTCCCTATTCACCGGCATCCCCGCGCAGGACACCCGGATGCAGGCGTTCACGCGAAACGTTCTGGCGGACTTGCAGCGCCCCGCACCGCCCACCGCGATCGGCGTCTCCCAGGTGGGCTCTTCCGTCCAGACCACGGTCACCCCGCGGAACGACCCGCATATCAGCTCGTACAAGATCTACCGCCACGCCGGCACCAGCGCATTCGTCCCAACCGACGTCGGAGTCACTTTGGTCTGCCAGAACCCAACCGGCAGCTGCTCCGACAACCCGCCCAGCGGCACCTACCGATATGCGGCCGTGGCGGTCGATCAGTGGAACGACTCGGAGGTGGCCCTCTCCAACGCCTTTACGGCCGGCCAGCCCACCGCTGCGAATGATTCGGCAACCGCCAGCGAAGATGCCGCCGCCACGGCCATTGACGTGCTCGCCAACGACACGGATCAAGGGACCGGCAAGACGATCTCCTCGGCCTCCGACCCCGCCAACGGTTCCGTGGTGCTGACCGGCGGCACCGCCGGTGCCCACACCGGGCTCACCTATCAGCCGGACGCGAACTACTGCAACAACCCGCCGGGCAGCTCGACCGACAGCTTCACCTACACCCTGAACGGGGTCTCGACCGCAACCGTCTCGGTCACCGTCAACTGCGTCGACGACGGCCCGGTTGCCGTCAACGACTCGATCAGCCTTACCGAGGACTCCGGTACCAACACGCGGACGGTCACCACGAACGACACGGACATCGACGGCGGGCCGAAGACGGTCACCGCCGTGACGCAGGGCGCTAACGGCACCGTCAGCATCGGCGCCGACACCGCCCAGGTGATCTACACCCCGGCTTCGAACTACTGCAACACGCCGCCGGGGACCACTCTCGACACCTTCACCTACACGCTCAACGGCGGTTCCACGGCGACCGTCTCGGTGACGGTCAATTGCGACGACGACCCACCGGTCGCGGTGAACGACTCGGCCACCTTCGCCGAGGACGCCGCAGCGGCTGCGATCACGGTGCTCGGCAACGACACCGACATCGACGGCGGACCCAAGACGATCTCCTCGGCCTCGGATCCCGCCAACGGAACCGTGGTGCTGACCGGTGGCACCGCCGGCGCCCGGACCGGGCTGACCTATCAGCCCAACGCGAACTACTGCAACAGCGCGCCGGGCACTCCTGACACGTTCACCTACACCCTGAACGGGGGCTCGATCGCAACCGTCTCAGTGACCGTCACCTGCGCCGACGACCCACCGCTTGCCGTGGACGACTCGATCGACCTCCAGGAGGACTCCGGGCCGAACACCAGGGTCGTCACCTCGAACGACACGGACATCGACGGCGGGCCGAAGACGATCGCTTCCGTGACCCAGCCCGGGGCCGGCCAGGGGACCGTCACCATCTCTTCCGACAGCCTCGGAATCATTTACACGCCGGCCTCGAACTACTGCAACAACCCGCCCGGGTCGAGCCCCGACACGTTCACCTACACGATCAACGGCGGCGACACGGCCACGGTCTCGGTGACGGTCACCTGCGTCGACGATCCGCCGGTGGCGGTCGACGACACCGCGACAGTCGGTGAGGACGCGTCAGCAACCGCGATCACGGTGCTCTCCAACGACACCGACATCGATAGCGGACCGAAGACGATCTCCTCGGCGGCGGATCCGGCGAACGGGACCGTGGTGCTGACCGGCGGCTCCCCCGGCGCCCGCACCGGGCTCACCTACGAGCCCGACCCGGACTACTGCAACACGCCGAGCGATCCCACCGACGATTTCACCTACACCCTCAACGGCGGCGATACGGCCACGGTCTCGCTGACCGTCACCTGCGTCGACGATCCGCCGGTCGCCAACGACGACACGGTCAACGTCAACGTCGACCAGGGTTCGGTCCCGGTCGACCTGCTCATCAACGACACAGACATCGACGGTGGGCCGAAGTCGATCTCCTCGTTCACTCAGCCGACACACGGATCGCTGACGGGAACGGGCACCACCAACGCCTGGAGCAGCGTCACCTATCACCTCAGTGCCAGCTACTGCGACACCGCCCTCCCGACCTCGACCGACTCCTTCAACTACGCGGTGAACGGGGGCGATCCCGCGACGGTCACGGTGACCATCGACTGCACCAATCCTCCGACGGCCGCCACCGCCAGCGCCACCGTGGGCCAGACCGCGGCGGCCACCGCGATCCCGGTGCTGTCCAACGACAACAACAGCGACGGTGGTCGGATGATGATCGTCGACACGACCGTGCCGGCCAACGGGACCGTGGCAATCACCGGCAGCGGCAGCGGTCTGACCTACAAGCCGGACCCAAGCTACTGCAACACTCCGAGCGGTCCCACCGACAACTTCAACTACACCCTGAACGGCGGCTCCATCGCCATGGTCGCGATCACCGTTCCATGCCCAACGGTGACCAGCCCACAGCAGGAGGCGCTCCCCACACCTCCGGTGACGAAGTGCAAGAAGGGCTTCAAGAAGGTGAAGGGGAAGGCGAAGTGCCGGAAGAAGAAGCGCAAGCGCAGCTAGTGGGCCTCCGGGCTGGCGACTTATCTGCAGACCGAGGTGCCGGAACCCGTAAGGTCGAAGCGCGATGACGCCACCTGTCGCGAGTCAACCTGAGGTCGAAGCGAGCCCCGGGGGCGGGAGGCGCGGCCCGATCCGAGTGGCGCTCTACGCCGAGGTGAACATGAACCTGATCGACGGCTCATCGGTATGGGTGCAGTCGGTCGGCCAGACGCTCACTCAGATTCCTGGCGTCGAGGTCACGCTGCTGCTGCGCGCGCCTGAGCAGCGCGACGTACTGACGGCACCGCTTCGAGCGAACGGCCGGGTCGAGCTCGTGGACCCCGTCCAACTGGGCCACGCCAAGCCCCTTGACGTCGAATCCGCTCTGGATGCCATAGAGCGCCTGGATGAAGAGCGAAGCTTCGACGTGGTGCTACTCAGGGGTGCCGGGATCTGCGCCGAGGCCTGCCAGCGGGTGGCCTTCCCTGGACGCCTCTGGTGCTACTACCTGACGCCACATGAGTTCGATCCGGGCCAGGAGGTCGACCAGCTGCGGCTGATCGCCTCCGCATCCGAGCGCGTGCTCTGCCAGACCGAGCCGATTCGCGCCCTCGCTCTGGCCGCGGTCCCGGAGCACGCCAAGAAGCTCCGCCTGCTGCCCCCGATGATCCCTGAGGTCTCGCAGGAAGCGCACCCGTCGGCAGGGACCGGGGCCCTGCGGCTCGTCTACGCCGGCAAGTTCGCACCCGAGTACTACTTCCTGGAGATCATCGACACCTTCCAGCGCCTGCGCCGCAGACACCCGGACGCGGAGCTCCACCTGGTGGGCGACAAGATCCACAACCCTCCTGACGATCCCGGGTTCAAGCCGGCAGTGGAAACAGCGCTGGCAGAGACCGAGAACCTCATCTGGCACGGCGGGGTCAGCCGCGACGAGGTCTACGCGCTGTTGCACCAGGCCGATGTAGCCCTGTCCGTCCGCCATCCGATGATGGACAAGGAGCTCGCCACCAAGGTCCTCGAATACGGCGCTGCGGGCTGCGCGGTGGTCCTCAATCGCACAGCCCTCTATGAGGATCTGCTCGGTCCGGACTATCCCCTCTTCGCGACGGATCCCGGCGAGATTCTGGCGGTCCTCATGCAGATCGCGAAGAATGCCGATCTCCGTGACAAGGCGGCCGATCGCTGCGCCGAGGCCGCGAGCCAGTACACGTTCCAGCGTGTCGCCGAGCAACTCGAGGAGGCAGTTCTCTGATGGCAAATGCCGGCTCAGGCAAATCGGCCAAGCCCCGCAAGCCGCGGACGAAACCGAGGCCGTCCGCAGCGGCCGAGGCCGAGAGGCTTGCGGCCCAGAATGAGGCAGTCGAAGACAAGGCGTTTGCGCTCACCCATCGGGTCGCGACGCTCGAGGGACGCGAGCGCGACCTGAATGAGCTGATCATCGGTCATCGCGAGCGGATCGCCGCGCTCGAGGCGGAGCGAGACGCGCTCACCAGGGGGCTCGAAGGCGAGAGGCAGGAAGCGGCCAGGTTGCGCGAACGGGAGCGTGATCTGCAGGAGCGGATCGAGGCGATTCACGGCCAGGTCGCACGACTCGAGGTCCAGCGCGACACCCTCCAGCGAGCGCTGACCGAGGAGCAGGCCTCCCGCTCCGCGCTCGAGGAGCGTCAGGCCGAGCTCAGCAGCGCACGCGAGCAGCTCGCCGCGCTCGAGGCGGAGGGGCAGGCACTCGGCAAGGAGCTCAAGTCCCAGAAGGAGGAGGTCACCGACCTACGCGAGCGCGAGCGTGACGTCCAGGGCAGGATGGTGAGCGTCCACGAGCAGATCGGACGGCTCGAGGCCCGCGGGGACATGCTGAATCGGGCGCTCGGTGAGGAGCGCAACCACCGGTCGGTCGTCGAGGATCGAGAGGCAAAGCTCCGGCAGCAGCTCGACACCACCGGCGAGAGGGAGCGCGATCTGCAGGAGACGATCGAGGCCATGCGCGGGCAGGTCGACCGGCTCGAGTCCGAGCGGGAGAAGCTGAAGCAGGCACTGACGGAGGAGCGCGAGAGCCTGACCACCGAGCGCGACCGCCTCGCGGCCGAGCTGGACGGCGCGGCGGCAGAGCGGGAACGCGTGGGGGCCGAGCTCGAACGCGCGACATCCGAGCGGAATCGCATGGCCGCCAAGCGCGATGAATCGCAGCGCGAGCGCGAGCGCCTGAGAGCGCGGCTCGAACAGCTCGAGGGCAGTCGGACCTACCGGATGATGCGCATGACCTGGCGCTTTCGATCCAGGCTCAGGCACCCCTTCAAGAGGACGGCCCGTCCGGGCCTCGCCAAGGGCAGGCCCGCCAAGCTCAAGAAGCCGGCTCCTGCGGGCCTCCCCCGCGCCACCCCGGCCGGTCAGGACACGCCCAAACTGAAGCCGATCCCGAAACCGGCGATGCGCCCGAAGGTGACGAAGGAGGCGCCGACGCCCGAGACGACGGTGCGGGAGCCAGAGAAGGCCTCCGTTCCGGAGCCGCAGCCCGAGACGTCGCCCGAACCCGAGCCTGAGCGTGAGCCGGCCCAAGGCATGGCTGTCGATTCGGAGCGCGATCGGTGGCTGGCGAAGGCGCAGAAGCCGCCGGCTGACGTCGGGCAGCTTCGAGTCGCGGGGGTGCTCGACGAGATGTCAGCGGCCTGCTTCAGCCCCGATTGCGACCTGCTCAGATTCGGGTCGGAGGCCTGGCAGGAGGCTCTCGCGGAGCACGACCCGCATCTGCTGCTGGTCGAGTCCACCTGGCAGGGAAACAGCGGCGCCTGGCAGTACATGGTCGCCTCCTACACGCATCCCGACTACATCGGGTTGCCAAACCTGAAGGCCCTGATCGGCTGGTGCCGAAAGCGGGACATCCCGACTGTCTTCTGGAACAAGGAGGACCCGGTCCACTTCGAGCGGTTCAAGGAGGCCGCCGCACTGTTCGACTACGTCTTCACCACCGACTCCAACTGCATCGAGAGGTACGCGGAGCTCGAGCGCAACACGGCCGGTCCGATCGGGTCGCTGCAGTTCGCCGCGCAGCCCCGCATTCACAACCCGATCGGCGGCCCCGCCGAGCGCAGCGCTTCCCCGGTCTTCGCCGGCGCGTACTACCGGGACCGGCACATTGATCGCCAGCGCAGCCTGCAGATGCTCCTCGACGCTGCGATGCCGTTCGGACTGGAGATCTACGACCGGCGATTCGGCTCAGAGGACCAGGCGTTCGGGTTCCCGGAGCGGTTCAAGGAGAGGGTGAAGGGTGCCCTGTCGTACGACGACATGATCGACGCCTACAAGAACCACCGCGTCTTCCTCAACGTCAACTCGGTCACCGACTCGCCGACGATGTTCTCGCGACGTGTCTTCGAGCTGCTCGCCTGCGGCACCGCCGTGGTCAGCACCGAGAGCCTCGGCGTCGAGCAGACGCTCGGTCAGGTGGTCTCGATGGTCGAGACCCCGGAGGAGGCCACCGAAGCGCTGACGAAGCTCCAAGACGAGGACCATTGGCGCGAACTCATGCAGCGGGCTCGCCGGGCCGTCATCGGCGACCACACCTACAGGCACAGGCTGGCCGAGGTCGCCAGCACGCTCGGATTCAGGGTGATCGCCTACCCGGGTGAAGAGGTGGCAGCCCTGGCCCTCGTCGACGACGTGGAGCAGGCGCGCCGATTCCGTGCAGTGGTGGCGAGCATCTCGGCGCAGGCGACACGTCCCGCCGAGCTGCTGGTCGGCTCGCACACCTCGGTCGCCGGCGACCTGCAGGAGCTGCCTGATGCCGGGAGCGAGATCCGAGTTCGAGTCGTGCAGCAGGATTCTCAGGCGACTCGCTCGCAGCGTTACCGGGAGCTGGCTGCCCTCGCCGTTTCTCCCTGGCTGGCGATTCTCCACCCCGCTCACAGCTACGGGGAGCATCACCTCACGGACCTGGTCCTGACCACCCGCTTCGCCAATGCCGACGTGATCGGCAACGCGTCCTACGAGACGATCGAGGGATCCGGTGCGGTGGACCGAAGCCTCGAGCACCGGTTCGTCGACTCGGTCCATCCCCACTCCGTCCTCGTCAAGCGCGAGCTGATCGCCAGGCGTGGCTGGCCCGATGAGGTTCGGGCCGCAGGCGATTCCCTTCGCGACTGGTTCCGCGACGGCGTCCGCATCTACTCCGGCGACGCCGGGAACTTCCAGGCCGACGCCGCCCTCGGCCTCCCCGGCCAGGCTGCCACTGCCGCCTCCGAGCAAAGCCCCGGGGGCTAGGCCAGATGGGCCCGGCTGTGTCCGACGGTCGGCCCGCCTCCAGCCCCATGGAGGCGGCGCCGTGAAGATCGCGCTCTACGGGGAAGTCAACATGAATCTGCTCGACGGCTCTTCGGTGTGGATGCAGTCGATGACGCAGATGCTCACTTCCCTCCCGGATGTGCAGGTGACACTCCTGCTTCGGTGTGCCGAGGAGCGGCAGGTCCTGACCGCGCCGCTTCATTCCGATCCTCGCACCGAGCTGATCGACCCCGGCGCCTGGCAGAACCCGCAGCGTCGCCTGAGCGCTGCCGAAGCCGTCGACGGGCTGCAGGCGCTGGATGCCGAGCGCGGCTTCGACATCGTCCTCCTCAGGGGCGCCGAGGTGACGGCGGAGGCCTGCCGACGCTCGGCCTTTACCGGGCGGCTCTGGATCTACCACCTCTCGGAGTCGCGGCCCGGCGCGGAGGCCGAGCACCTGCATAGGGTCGGAGCCTGCGCCGATCGGATCCTCTGCCAGACGGACGCGATCCTCGCCCTGGCGGAGGCGGCCGCTCCCGAGCACGCCGGCAAGCTCACCCTGCTGCCCCCGATGATCCCCGCCCCCGCGACCTCCGACCCGGTCCCCGGTGCCGAGCGGGACGGTCCCCTGAGGCTGATCTACGCCGGGAAGTTCGCTCCGGAGTACGAGTTCATCGAGATGCTGGAGACCTTCAAGCGGCTGCGCAGGAGCGACCCCGAGTCCGAGCTCCACCTGGTAGGCGACAAGATCCACAACCCCCCCGACGACCCAACCTTCAAGTCCCGCGCCGAAGCGGCGCTCTCCGAGACCGAGAACATCGTCTGGCATGGCGGGGTTAGTCGCAATCAGGTGGCCGAGCTGCTGCGCGAGGCCGACGTTGCGCTGTCGGTCCGCCATCCGAAGATGTCCCGCAGCAAGGAGCTCTCGACGAAGGTCCTCGAGTACGGGGCTGCCGGCTGCGCGGTGGTGCTCAACCGAACCCCACTGTATGAGGAGCTGCTCGGAGCCGACTACCCGCTCTTCGCCTCAGGACCCAGCGACACCCTCGCCGCGCTGCAGCTGGTACGGGAGGACCCGGCGGTTCAGGAAATGGCCGCGGATCGTTGCAGGACGGCGGCGGAGGGCTTCACCTTCGAGCGCGTCGCCGCGAACCTCGAGCCCTACCTGCGCGGGCCCACCCCGCGAATCAGGGTCTCCGCGGGTGACCGCACGCCTCGCATCCTGATCGCCGGGCACGACTTCAAGTTCCTCTCGGAGATCCCCGATCGCGCCAACGCCCTCGGCGCGGAGATCCGCGAGGACAAGTGGACGTCGCTGAATCAGCACGACCCGGAGGCAAGCGAGGAGCTGCTCGACTGGGCTGACCTGGTCCTCTGCGAGTGGTGCCTCGGAAACTCCGTCTGGTACAGCCACCATGTCCGGGACGATCAGCGCCTCGTGATCCGCTTCCACCGGGTGGAGCGGACCACCGACTTCCCGGAGTCCGTCGATTTCGACCGAGTCGCCCGCGCGGTGTTCGTCGGCCCCCACCTCCTCGATGAGGCGGTGGACCGTTACTCCTGGCCGAGGGAGAAGCTCCGGCTCGTCCCCAATGCGGTCAACCTGCGGGCGATGCGTCGCGAGAAGCTTCCGGGAAGCTCGTTCAACCTGGGGATGATCGGGTTCGTCCCCGCCATCAAGCGGATCGATCGCGCGCTCGACGTCCTCGAGCTGCTGCGAGCCCGAGACCGGCGGTTCCGCCTGATCGTCAAGGGAAAGCCTCCCTGGGAGTTCCCCTGGATGCGCAAGCGGGATGAGGAGCGGCGGATGTTCCAGGAGGCGTATCAGCGGATCGACTCGGCGCCGCTGTTGCGGGGAGCGGTCACCTTCGAGGAGTTCGGTCCCAACATTCCCGCCTTCCTGCGCAAGATCGGGATCATCGTTTCGACGAGTGACTACGAGGGGCACCAGGTTGCGGTGGCGGAGGGCATGGCTTCCGCTTGCGTGCCAGTGATCCTCGACCGCCCGGGCGCGCGGCAGCAGTACGACGCGTCATGGGTCCATGACTCTCCCGAGGAAGCGGCGGCGGCGGTCCTTGGGCTGGTCGAGACCGGGGAGTTCGAGGCTGAGCAGCGCCGCGCCGGGGAGTTCGCCGAGCGCTGGAGCCTCGAGAGGATCATGCCGCTATGGGATGAGGTCCTGGGGCTCTCCGACGGCTCGGGGGAGCCGGCGCCGGACACCGCAGTCTCGATTGCCACTTAGCCGCAGGCATCGGCGATTGCCGCGATCGATATGCCTGGCCGTGGTCGGGGCTGCAGTTGCGCTGACGGGCTGTGGCAGCGGCGACTCCGGCTCGGGTGTCGAGAAGCTGATCTGGGGCCCCACGAGGCTGCCGGACGGCAGCTCGGCCTTCCCCACGTACGACGAACTGGGTGTCGACGTCTTCCAGATCCAGCTTCGCTGGCCCACAGTGGCGCCAACCAGGCCGGCGGCGCCCGAGGACCCCTCCAACCCCGCCTACCGCTGGCCCGCGGACCTCGATTACGCGATCTCCCAGGCGGAAGAGCACGGGATCGACGTGGCGGTGCTGGTTACGCACAGCCCGCCCTGGGCAAACGGGGGCCGCGGCCACCTCTGGGCACCTGATCCGAGTGACTTCGCGCACTTCCTGACCGCCGCGTCCCGCCGCTACCCCACCGTGCACCGCTGGATGATCTGGGGGGAGCCCAACCGAGCCGACCGCTTCCTCCCCAATGTCGCGAATAGCCCGATCGGGCCGCGGAGCTACGCCCCGCTGCTCGACGCCGCCTACGGCGCGCTCAAGGCGGTGTCACCGGACAACATCGTGATCGGAGGGGACACGTTCACCGGGGGCGAGGTGAAGCCGCAGCAGTTCATCCAGTGGATGAAGCTGCCGTCGGGCCAGCCTCCCCGGCTCGACTGGTACGGCCACAACCCGTACCCGTTCCGGTTCCCGGACATCCGCAAGAGCCCCATCCCTGGCGGGTGGCGCGACCTGAGCGACCTCGACACCCTCGCCGAGGAGGTCGACCGCGCCTACCGATCGCGAGGCGAGCATCCTCGTCTGTGGCTCTCCGAGTTCACCGTCCAATCGGACCACACCTCGGCGGTCTTCAAGGCGTTCGTGAGCCAGTCGTCGCAGGCGAGATGGCTCACGGCCGGCTACGACGCCGCGGCCGAGGTGCCGCAGGTTGAGGGCCTCGGGTGGTTCACGCTGCTCGACCAGGCCGGCGGCGCTCTCGCGGCGCACTGGGGCCTGCTGACGAGCGACGGCCGGACCAAGAAGCCGGCGTTCCGGGCCTACCAGCAGGTGGGCGGGCCTTGACGGTTGACCGCGGCATGCGACGCCGCGGCTAGGATCACGCGCCCATGCGCGTTCTCGTCACGGGAGCCACCGGCCTGATCGGATCTGACCTCTGCGACGCCCTGCTGGCGCGAGGCGACGAGGTCGTGGGACTGACCCGCGACCCGGACCGGGCGCGCCCGAAGAACCCGACCGTCACCTGGCACGCCTGGCGGCCGACCACGGAAACGCCGCCGCCCGCGGCGTTGGACGGCATCGACGGCGCCGTCAACCTGATCGGCGAGGAGATCAACCAGCGGCTCACCGACGAGGCGAAGGTCCGGATTCGCGAGAGCCGGATCCTGGGCACCCGCAATCTGCTCGAGGGCATCGAGGCCTCCCCGACCGAGCCGAGCGTCTTCGTCGGGCAGTCCGCGATCGGGTACTACGGCGACCGCGGGGCCCAAGTCGTCGACGAGGAATCGGAGCCAGGCGAGGGGTTCGCCGCCGAGGTCCCAATCGACTGGGAGGCAGCGGAGCGGCAGGCCGAGGGGATATTCGACCGAGTGGTGATCTTCCGCACCGGGCTCGTCCTCTCCAAGAACGGTGGCCTGCTCAAGCAGCTGCTCCTGCCCTTCAAGTTCGGTGTCGGCGGTCCGATCGCAGGGGGTGACCAGTACATGTCATGGGTGCACATTGAGGATGTGGTCGGCCTCTTCCTCTGGGCTCTCGACGACCACCGTGTCTGGGGGGTGATCAACGGGACCGCCCCGAACCCGGTGACCAACCGCGAGCTCTCGAAGGCGCTGGGCCGGGCGCTGCACCGGCCGGCATTCATGCCGGTTCCGAAGTTCGCGGTGGCCGCTCTGCGAGGAGGCGAGCTCGCCGACACGGTCGCCGGTGGCGCCCGCGTCATCCCCCGCCGCGCACTCGACCTCGGCTACGAGTTCCGCCATCCGGAGCTCGACGAGGCGATGCGTTCGGCGCTCCGCTGATCTGCTCAGACGGTTCGGCGTCGCTCCGGCTCGTCCCGGGGCTCGAGCTGAATCTCCCGCTCTGCGCCGGGGACGCCCTCCTCGAACTGCTGCTCGCGCTCCCGCTCGGCGTTGAGCTCGTGCCCGAAGAGGATGGCCAAGTTGGTTATCCACATCCAGATCAGGATCACGACCACGCCGGCCAGGGAGCCATAGACCTTGTTGTACGAGCCGAACTGTGAGGCGTAGAGGCCGAAGCCCGCTGAGGCGACCAGCCAGACGACGAGCGCGACAAAGCTTCCCGGCGTGATCCACCTGAACCCTCGCTGCTTGACGTTCGGCGAGGCGTAGTAGATGACGTCGATCATCACCACGAACAGAAGGGCGATCAGCACCCACTTGGCGTAGTTCCAGATCGAAACCGCGGTGTCGGAGATGCCGATCGGCTCCGCAACGTCGGAGACGATCGGCCCGGTGAGAACGATGCCCAGCGCCATCACCGCGAGCAGCAGCACCAAGACCAGCGTCAGCAGAAGCTGGAGCGGACGCAGCTTCCAGAAGGGGCGCCCCTCGCGCGTCTCGTAGATCGCGTTCGATGCGCGGATGAACGCCCCCAGGTATCCGGAGGCCGACCACAGGGCGACGAGGGTGCTCGCGATCAGGGCGAACCCGGCAGTACTGCGGCTCTCGGTCACCTGCCGGATGGGGCCCTCGAAGGTGCTGGCGGCGGAGTCCGGGCCCACGCGGGTGACGATGTCCGTGAGCGTGTTGGTCGTCGACTGTGGATCGCCGACCAATCCCACGATCGAGACCAACACGATCAGCGCCGGGAAGAGGGCGAGCAGGCCGTAGTAGGTGAGCGTGGCGGCCCAGTCGGTCAGGTTGTCCTCCTGGAACTCCTGCACCGTGCGCTTGACGGTCGGCCAGACGCCGGTCTTGCGTTCGACCCCTTTGGGAACGTAGTCCCGGCCCCGCTGCTCGACCGGAGGGTCGTCGCCGTCCTCGGGGCGATCCCGCTCCGTATCCGCCGCCGCGCGCGATTCCGTCATCAAGCGCTACGCCCGGTCGGGCTGCTCCTCGCCTGGCCAGGCGCCCGTCATGCGGGCGAAGCCCCGCCGCGCCGCATGGTCGAACAGGCCCTTGACCAGCCGGAAGATGGCCCCCTCGATGATCAGCGCAATCGACAGCTTCGCGAGGCTCACTTCGCGGTGCTCGGGCTGCGGTGGCTCCTGTTCGTCCACCTTGCCCCAGATCGCGTCGAACACCTTCTGGCCGATCAGACCGGCCAGGAGCCCGCCGAGGATGCTGACGGGGATGAATGCAAGCTTCATAGGGACCCTTTGCCCGTGCCCGGGGCGGTGAAAACACTGCCGATGCGGGAAGATGCGTGTGGATGAAGCTGGAGGGCGTTCATCACATCACCGCGATCACGGGCGACTCCCAGAAGAACGTCGACTTCTACGTCGGCGTCCTGGGTCTCCGCCTGGTGAAGAAGACGGTGAACCAGGACGACCCGACCGTCTACCACCTGTTCTACGCCGACGAGAAGGGCGACGCCGGATCCGACCTGACCTTCTTCGAGTACCCCGGCGCGCCCCAGGGTCGCGCGGGCGACGGGATGATCCACACGGTTGCCTGGCGGGTGGCGTCACCCGAGGCACTGGACTTCTGGGCGGAGCGGCTGGACGGTCAGGGCATCGAGGTCCGGCGCGAGAGCGACACCCTTGGGTTCGCCGACCCCGAGGGTCTCAGCCATGAGCTGCGGGTGAGCAACGTGGAGGACGAGCCGCTGATCGCCGAGCAGCCCGACATCCCCGCCGAGGTCGCCCTGCAAGGGTTCGATGGCGCTCGCGCCCACGCGAGCAATCAGGAGGCGAGCCGGAAGCTCTTCGAGGAGGCCCTGGGCTTCCAGCCGCGCGACGATGGCTGGGAGGCCCGGGGGGATAGCCGGGGCGGCCTGTACGGGTTCGACCCACCCCCCTCCGAGCGCGGACTGCAGGGGGCGGGGAGCGTCCACCACATCGCCTGGGCATCGCAGATGGACGATCACGAGGCCTGGCGCGACCGGGTGACCGCCGCCGGCGCCCGCCCCACGCCTGTGATCGACCGCTTCTACTTCCGCTCGATCTACTTCCGGGAGCCGAGTGGCGTTCTCTTCGAGATCGCCACGCTCGGCCCGGGCTTCACCGTGGACGAACCCCTCGAGACCCTGGGCGAGAAGCTCTCGCTGCCACCCGACTACGAGCACCTCCGGGAGCAGGTCGAGCCGGTCCTCCGGCCGATCAACAACCCGCGTGTCACCGCCTGATCCGCCGGCCGAGCGCCCGGGCCAGGTCGTCGAGCTGCTCCACCTGACTCGCGAACCGGCTGGCGAACCCGATGGCGCGCTGATTCTGCTGCACGGCCGCGGCGTCGACGAGCGCGACCTCTATCCGCTGCTCGAGGAGCTCGACCCGAAGCGCAGGCTGTTAGGCATGACGCCCGGGGCGCCGCTCACGAACGTCCCACCGGGTGGCCGGCACTGGTACGTGATCAGGGAGGTCGGCCATCCCGATGAGGAGACCTTCGTGGACAGCCTGAACTCACTCTGCCGCTTCCTCGACGACGAGCTTCGCCACCGCGGGATCCCCTGGGAGAAGACGGTGATCGGCGGCTTCAGCCAGGGCGCGGCCGTGTCCTGCGCCGTGGCGCTCGGGATGGGCCGCCCGCGCGCCGCCGGCCTGCTGATGATGAGCGGCTTCTATCCGATGGTCAGGGGCTGGAGGATGGACCCCAGCGCCAAGCGGGGCATGCCCGCCTACGTCACCCACGGCTCCTATGACCCGGTGATCCCCGTGGGCTTCGGCCGCAAGGCCCGCGACCTGCTCGAGGAGGGCGGTCTGGCTGTGACCTACCGGGAGACGCGGATGCAGCACGGCATCGACCACGCCGTCCTCCCGGAGATCCGTGCCTGGGTCTCGTCGGTGATCACCGGGGAGCCCGTGATCGAGGGCCCGCCGTCGGCGCGCTAGCCGGTCGGGCAGGGAGCACCCAGAGGGACCACGACCTCGGTGTTCGGCCCCCCGATGCCGGGGGCGATCGTTCCGCCGCGATCGATCCGGTAGCGCTGAATCATGCACTCGGTCGTATCGCCCTCTGAGGTGATCGAGTAGCTGCCCAGCACCGTGTCATCCCGGTGCGCACCGATCACCGCGTGGCGAACATCGTCGCGGAAAGACGAGGCGTCCGTCCCCGCCTCGCGGATCCCCTGCATGACAAGCTCCATCGCCTCGTACCCATACGCGGCGTAGGGGCCAGGGTTGTGGTGAAAGCGCTGGGCGAAGCGAGTGCCGAAGTCCTTGTCGGGGAGGAGCTTCGGATCGAGCTCCGCGCTCAGCCGCAGGGTTTGAGGAGTCCCTCCATAGACGGTCAGACGGGCGGTGCCGGGCTCGTAGACGGCACGTGCCGCACCGGCCGGCGCCACCGCCACCTTGCCCTGCGGCTTTCCGGGACTCACCCGGATCCCATGGTCTGCCGCGGCCGACCTGAACTCGGCCGCGGCGAGGTTCTGGAACAGCGAGCCATCCGAGATGACCGCCGCCGCGGTGACGCCGAGCTCCGACGCCCAGGCTGCCGCGGCGTCCACGACGACGTCGTCGGCGGGAACGGTACGGGCGAAGCTGACGGCGCCAGAGGGCCGGTAGCGGTCCGGGGAATCCGGATAGCCGGCCGCCGGCGCGGTCAGGTCGACGGCCCCCGCACCCGGCGACACCTGGACGATCCCGGCCTGGTTGGTGATCGGGGCGGAGGCGCGGGTCGGCTCGGAGTCGAGCTCGCCGATGTAGGCGGCGGTGGTGTGATCCTGTACCGCGGCCCGGGCATTGGCGCCCACCGCGACCGCATCCCAAGGCCTGCCCTTGGCGTCATCGAGGAAGTGGGGCCGCACCTCGAGTGACCCGGCCCTGCCATGAGCCTCCTCGAGCGCGAGCCGGGCCCCGTCGGCGGCCTCGCGGCCGTCGAGGCCGCGCGGTCCGGTGAGCGGCAGGCTGACGTAGACCGCGACCGGGGCGTCGATCTTCGCCCCACCGGTGATACCGCACCCGGCAGTGGCAAGCACGACAAGCAGCAGCGCCGCAAGCGCCGGACGAGTCATGCCACTAGCCGAAGAAGACCTCGGCCTCGCGATAGAGCGACTCGGGAACCGTCTTCAGCTCCGCAGTCGCCTCAACGAGATCGACGAGCTGGATGTCGATGCTGCGCAGCGCGGTCATCGTTCCCCACTGCCCCTCGTGCGCCGCGTCGATCGCGTGCAGGCCGAACCGCGTCGCGAGCACGCGGTCAAAGGCGGTGGGCGTGCCACCCCGCTGAACGTGTCCGAGCACCGTCGCCCGTGCCTCGTGGCCCGTCCGCCGCTCGATCTCGCCCTCGAGCCAATTGGCTATGCCGCCAAGCCTGACGTGTCCGAAGGCGTCCGTCGGCGCCCCGTCTCCGGTCGGCATGCCCCCCTTTGGCTGCGCGCCCTCGGCGACCACGACGATCGGGGAGTACTGGCTCTCGAAACGCCGGACGATGTAGTCGGTCACGAGGTCGAGGTCGAATTCGATCTCGGGGATCAGAATCACGTTGGCCCCGCCGGCGAGCCCCGCATGGAAGGCGATCCAGCCGGCGTTGCGGCCCATCACCTCGCAGATCAGCGTCCGCCGATGGCTCTCCGCGGTCGTGTGCAGGCGGTCGATCGCGGACATCGCGATGTTCACCGCCGTGTCGAATCCGAAGGTGTAGTCCGTGGCGGAGAGGTCGTTGTCGATCGTCTTCGGCACCCCGACGACGTTGACGCCGCGCTCGAAGAGCTGCGACGCGGCGCCGAGAGTGTCCTCGCCGCCGATCACGATCAGCCCGTCGACGCCGTCGGCCCTGAGGTTCTCGGCGATCCTCTCCGCGCCACCGTCCTCGCCGAAGGGGTTGGTGCGGGAGGAACCGAGGATCGTTCCTCCCCGTGGCAGGATTCCCCGCACCTCGGGGACGCCGAGCGGCCGGCTGTCCCTCTCGAGCGGCCCCCGCCAGCCATCGCGGTAGCCGACGAACTCGTGGCCGTACTCCCCCACCCCCTTGCGCACGATGGCGCGGATCACTGCGTTCAGCCCCGGGCAGTCGCCGCCTCCGGTGAGCACACCTATCCGCACGCGCTCAATCTACCGACGCGGCTCCGCCGTCCTGCTCAGCGATCCGAGATCTCGCCCTCCAGAACCGGCTTGACGTCGAGAATCGGTGTGCCGTCGAGCGCCTCCAGGTTGCTCACCTTCATCCTCGAACCCTCGATCGCCAGCACCACGACGGGATGCAGTCCGATCGGATTGGGGCGGTGGTGGGACCTCGTCGCGAACACTCCTGCCGGGGGCCTCGACGTATCGCCGCGCGGATGAACCACGAGCACCCTCCTGTCGGCGCGGTCGAGCCAGGTGAGGATCACCAGGCGATCGCCGGGCTCGAGTCCCGTCAGCCCGTCGAGCACATCGGGCTCGAACTCGATCCAGACGTCGGGCGCGCCCTCATCGCCCTGCCTGGGCGCGGACTCCATCTCGGTCAGCGGCGAGGTGACGCGGCCGATCGCCCGGAGCTCGAAGACGGCCTCACTGGACACGCCGACAGCCTATGTCGACGAGCGTCGCAGCCGGCACCGGGACCAGACTGCCCAGCCCACTCTGAGGATGCCGCGCTACGGCTTGGTGGCCCAGTCGATGATCGGGCGCGCCACTCGCAGAAGCGCCCCGGTGAATACCCCACCCAGGAAGAGGATTCCGCAGACGGGGCCGGGAACACCGAGGGCATAGGCGATCACCATCACGCAGCCGCCGAGAACCGTGAAGAGGACTACCTGCACGCGCGAAAGCCTATCCGGCCAGGGCCGCGCGGGTCCCGCGAAGAAAGGCGGTCACGGCGGCCACGGCCGCGTCGCGATCGGCCGCGTCGGCCACCGCGCGGACCAGCCTGGTGCCGATGATCACGCCGTCGGCGAGCCCTCCAACGGTGACGGCCTGATCCGGCGTCGAGATGCCGAAACCGACGGCGATCGGCACGCTGGCCTCCCGCTTCGCGGCGGCGATCAGCTCGGCCAGCTCCGCCGGTAGCTGCTCACGCTCGCCCGTCACGCCAACCGTCGAGACGAGATAGACGAAGCCCTCGGCGTCCGCGCAGATCCGCGCCCGTCGCTCCGCTGGGGTCGTGGGGGCGACCAGCGGAATCAGCGCGAGGCCCCGCTGCCCGAGCGCCTCGCGGATCGGACCCTGCTCCTCCAGCGGCAGGTCGGGGACGATCACACCCGACGCCCTCGACTGCGCGGCGGTGGCCGCGAACTCACGGGCGCCTGGGGCAAGGACCATGTTCGCGTAGACCATCAGCGCGACCGGGACCCCCCCGCCGACCTCGGCACAGGTCTCGAGCACCGACTCGAGCGTCGCTCCCGCGGCCAGCGCGGCGGTGCCGGCGGCGTGGATCGTCGGACCGTCCGCGAGTGGGTCGGAGAACGGCACGCCGAGCTCGATCAGATCGGCGCCGGCGTCCGCGTAGCCGCGCGCGACGGAGGTGGCGGTCTCCTGGTCGGTAAACCCGCCCATCAGGTAGGGCATCAGGGCCGCCCGGCCGTCCTCTCGCGCGGCCGCGAAGGCGGCTTCGATGCGCGCGGCGCCCGTTTCGGTCGCCGTCCCGTCAGGCATCGAGGGCAGTGAGCTTCGCCGTGACCTCGTCCATGTCCTTGTCTCCCCGGCCGGAGAGCGTAAGTACGTCGTATCCATCGCCACCGCCGTTTTTCAGCAGCCAGGCGATCGCGTGGCTTGGTTCGAGCGCCGGGATGATGCCCTCGAGCCGGGCGAGCTCTCGGAAGGCGAGGAGGGCCTCCGTGTCGTTGGCGGTGACGTAGGTCGCGCGTCCGGAGTCGCGCAGGTGGGCGTGCTCTGGGCCCACCCCGGGGTAGTCGAGGCCCGCCGAGACCGAATGCGCCTCGAGGATCTGACCCTGCTCGTCCTCGAGAACCGCGGAGAACGCCCCATGCAGGACTCCCTTGCCGCCGGCGACCAGGGAGGCCCCGTGATGGCCCGACTCCAGCCCCTCGCCCCCGGCCTCGACGCCGATCAGCTCCACCGGATCGTCCAGAAAGGCATGAAAGCTGCCGATCGCGTTGGAGCCGCCGCCGACGCAGGCGATCACCCGCTGCGGCAGGGACCCCTCAGCCACGAGCGCCTGGGCACGGGCCTCGTCGCCGATCACGCGCTGCAGGTCGCGGACCAGGGTCGGGTAAGGCGCCGGGCCGACGACGGAGCCGATCACATAGTGCGTGGTCTCCACCGAGGCGACCCAGTCCCGGATCGCCGCGCTCACGGCCTCCTTGAGCGTCCTGGCGCCCGCCTCCACCGGGATCACCACGGCCCCGAGGAGGTTCATTCGCTCGACGTTCGGGGCCTGGCGGCGGATGTCCTCGGTGCCCATGTAGACGGCGCATTCGAGGTCGAAGAGGGCACAGGCCGTGGCGGTGGCCACGCCATGCTGGCCCGCGCCGGTCTCGGCGATCACACGGCTCTTCCCCATCCGGCGTGCGAGCAGCGCCTGGCCAACAGCGTTGTTGATCTTGTGTGCGCCGGTGTGGGCGAGGTCCTCGCGCTTCAGGTAGACACGTCCGCCGACCCGCTCCGAGAGCCGCTCGGCGAGATAGAGCGGTGTCGGCCGGCCGACGAAATCGCGCAGCAGGCTGGCGAGCTCCGCCTGGAAGCCGTCGTCCTCCCTCGCCGCGGCCCACGCGGTGCTGAGCTCGTCGAGCGCTGCGATCAGCGTCTCGGGGACGAACCGGCCCCCGTAGGGACCGAAGCGCTCCTCGACCGCCGGGCTCATCCCGACGCCGCCCTCGAGGGCACCTCGACGCCCACCGCCTCCAGGAAGGCCTCGACCTTGGCGTGGTCCTTCCTCCCTGGCTCGGCCTCGACCCCGCTGACGACGTCGACGGCGAACGGCCTGACCAGCTCGACCGCTCCGGCGACGTTCTCGGCGATCAGGCCGCCCGCCAGGATCATCGGCACCTTCGAGCGCCGCTTGGCGACCAGGTCCCAATCGAAGGCCTGGCCGGTACCCCCGTGGATCCCGTGCCAGTAGGCGTCGAAGAGGTGGAAGTCGGTCCGGAACGCCTCGGCCGCCTGGACGTCGGCAGCGCTCGTGACCCGCATCGCCTTGATCACTCTCGCGCCGGTGCGGCGCGCCGCCTCGACGCAGAACGATGGCCCCTCCTCGCCGTGGAGTTGGAGCAGCGTGAGGTTCTCCCGGTCCGCGGCGTCGATCACCTCATCGAGCGTCGAGTTGACGAACACCCCGGCGATCTCGCAGCGCCGCTTCAGCGCCGCGCCGATCTCCTCGGCGACCTCAGGCCGCACGTAGCGAGGGCTGTCCGGATGGTGGATCAGTCCTATCGCCCATGCGCCGTGGCTCGCCGCGTGCTCGGCATCGGCGAGATTCGTCATGCCGCAGACCTTGACCTTCGTCATGCGACAAGGGTAGGGGCCGGTCCCGCCGAGGGCGTGCCCCTGGGGCGGCCCGGAACCAAGCTGGGCGCCGACCGCCGACGAAGCCGGTAGCGGCGCTACCGGCGAGGAGGTGGGGGGCGATCCAGCGCCGGTGCCGGGCAGCATCCAGGGGTGCGTCCTCGGCGGGACCGACCCCTCGGGCCGAGGCGATTCGTCCCTGCGAGAGCCCCTGCCAGGACATAGGCTTGCGTCGATGACCGCGATCGAGAGCGCCTGCCGGCGGTTGGCTCTCCGGGTCCTCTCCGGCGTCCGCGACGGCCGGCTGGTGCTCATCGAGCCGGCATCAAACGGGTTGCGCTCACGCGCACCCTCGCATCGGCGGCTCAGCTTCGGCCAGGCGGATTCCGAACTCGCGGCGACGGTCGAGATCCACTCGCCGCATTTCTACCGGGCGATGCTCGGCGGCAGCGTCGGCCTCGGCGAGGCCTACCGGGACGGGGTCTGGGACTGCGACGAGCTGGTCTCGCTGGTCCGGATCGCAGCGCGGAACATGCCGCCCCTCGACGGCTGGCGCCGCCGGCTGCACCCCGTGCTCGCCCCGCTCCAGAGGACGCTTTGGCGCGTCCCGCGCAACAGCCGCCGCCGCGCGCGGCGTCACATCTCCGCCCACTACGACCTCGGCAATGACCTCTTTGCGCTCTACCTCGACGAGTCGATGATGTACTCCTCGGCCGTCTTCCCCCATCCAGACGCGACGCTGGGCGAGGCCCAGGAGCACCGCCTGGAGGGCATCTGCCAGGCGCTGGACCTCGGACCCGACGATCACCTGCTCGAGATCGGCACCGGCTGGGGCGCGATGGCCGCGTACGCGGCGAGTCGCTATGGCTGCCGGGTCACGACGACCACAATCTCGGAAGAACAGCGTGCGGGCGCACTCCGGCGCATCCAGGACGCCGGCGTCGAGGACCGCGTCACCGTCCTGCTCGACGACTACCGCGAGCTGCGCGGCCGCTACTCGAAGCTCGTCTCCCTGGAGATGATCGAGGCGGTCGGCTGGCAGTACTTCGACACCTTCTTCCGCCGCTGCTCGGAGCTGCTCGAGCCCGATGGCCT
>DATDKQ010000158.1:0-6233 GCA_036519915.1 Solirubrobacterales bacterium
GAGAGCGCGAGGCCCTCGCCGCGCCGCGGCAGGAACGCCTCGAGAGAGGGCTCGTCGCGCTTGGCGATCAGCTCCCGCCGCCGCTTGGCCGCGCCCTCCTCATCGAGCAGGTAGGCGTCGAGCCCCGAGTCCCGCAGCGCCGCCTGCTGCTCGGGGGAGATCGCCTGCTCGAGCAGGTCGTTGACCACCGCCAGTGAGTCGGAGACCGGCTCCTCGCTCGACCCCTGGATCAGCCCGGCGAGCTTGACCAGCTCGAGGAAGCGGGCCACCGCCCGATTGACGTCGACGTAGGTGTCGAGCCTGGGTTCGCGGAGCTTGCCGCCGGCGCGCCAGGCCTCCTCGAGCACCTCGTCCTGGATCATCCGATAGGTGGCCTGCAGGCCCTCGGCGGGGCCGAACAGTTCCTCGCCGTGCTGCTGCTCGGGGGCGTCGAGAACGGCGCGGGCGTCGTCGTAGAACGGGGAGGGCCGGGCGTCGCCGGCCTCGGTCGCGGCCGGCCGTGTCAGCACGAGGTCCTGGGTCGCCCTGGTCATGGCGACGTAGAGCAGGCGCCTCGACTCCTCCTCGTGTGACGGCGTGGGGCCTCCAACCCCAGCCGGTACGGCGGGCGGCCCGGCGGGCGCCGAGCCCGGCACGACTCCGGCGTGCAGGCCGACGACATAGACGCGCGCGAACTCGAGCCCCTTGGTCCGCTCCAGCGGCATCACCTTGACCGCGTCGGCGATCGGCTCGTTCTGCTCCTCGACGGGCGCAACCCCGGCCTCCGACACAGCAACGAGATAACGGACGAAGTCGCGGTTCGAACCGCCTGGCTCGCGCCGGGTCCAAGCCCCCGCCAACTCGCCGAGCCGCGACAGGTTGCGCAGCCGCTCCGCCGCCTCGGGGTGGGCGGCGAAGAGCCGATGACGGCGGAAGCCGATCCTCTCGATCAGCCTGCGCACGAAGACGTCGGCCCGCATCTCGCCCATCGCTCGGGCCGCGGCGCGGTGGAGCTGGAGGAACTCCCTGATCCGGTCGCGGGCCTCGGGTGGTATCTGCGGGCTCTCCAGCGAGGCCTCCAGCGCGGAGACCATGTCGAGCTTGCGGCGCCGGGCGATCGTCGTGCATCGGGCGAGGTCGACCGAGCGGAGCTCAACGGGCGGCCGGCTGAGAGCCCGGACCGCCGCCGCGGCGTCCGTCGGGTCCGCCAGGAGACGGAGCCAGGCGATCACGTCCCGGATCTCGGGGCGCTGGAAGAAAGCGCCCGGGCCGGTCAGCCGGTAGGGCACGCGCCGCTCCTCGAGCGCTGCGGCGATCGCCCGGGCGGGGCCGCCGCCTCGAGGCACAGCGACGCAGATCCGGTCCATCTTCACCTCGCCCGCCGCGAGCGCGCCCTCGATGTCACGCGCGACCGCCTGTGCCTCGGCGCGTTCGTTGGTGCCGCACCAGAAGCGCACGCGCGTTGGCGGCCCGGCCGCCCGGCGCGGGACCTCGGCTCCCCGAGCCGTAGGGGCCACCACGGCGTGCGCTGCATCGAGGAGGTCTCCGCCGTAGCGCCAGCTCGGCTCGAGATTGACCGCGCTCGCATCGATCGCCTGCCGGGCCCAGGCCGCTGCCGCATCGCAGGGCCCCCGGCCCTGCTCGTCGTCGCAGGAGAGCACCGTGGAGGCGGCGCCACGCGCGAGAGCCTCGATCAGCGAACGCTCCGCGGGACACGCGTCCTCGAGTTCGTCGACCATCAGGTGAGGGAAGCGCTCGGCGATCGCCGCCGTGAGTGCCGGCCGTTCGCCGAGCAGCCTGGTCAGCTCGAGCACGCCGTCGATGTCGTCCATTGCGCCGGCCGTCCGCAGCATCGAGTCGTGGAGCTCGTAGATCTCCGCGAATTCGCGCTCCCTGGCGGCGGAATCGCGCTCCGACCGCGTTCCTCCAGCCTGTTCGTCGGCCCAGCGACCGAAGCGCTCCGCCGTCACGCCGGCGGACTTGAGGGCATCGATCCGCTCGACGATCCGGGCGAGCAGCCCGGCCGGGTTCCCCCGGATCTCGTGCCTGCGCAGTGGCAGCTCGTCGATTCGGTCGAGCAGCATCGCCAGGCGCTCGGCCGGGTTCAGGGACTCGAAGAAAGGATCGATCTCGGCCTCGGTCGCGTGCTCGCGGAGCAGGCGTGCGGCCGCGACCGGGTGGGTGTGGACGACCAGCTCCTCATAGCCCGTTTCGATGGTCGTTTCGGCGCGCAGCCTGATGCGGCGAGCCGCCGCCACCGAGCGCGTCAGGACGAGCGCCCGCTCACCCTCCCCGACGAGGCGGGCGAGGCGGCGCGCGAGGGCCTCGGTCCGGCCGCTCCCGGCAACGCCCAGGACGAGCAGCGCGCCTTCGTCGTTGGCGACGACGGCCTCCTGGCCCTTGTTCAGTCGCGGGCCCCCGTGGTCGGGCTCGTCTCCCATTCGAATTCAGGCTAGATGATGCCCCCGCCGCGTCGATCTCCCTGGCGGGCCGCCCAAGGTCAATCGCTAACCTCGCCCGCGTGGTCGCCCATGTCTGAGCCAGGGGGTGAGCCTGCGCAGGCGTCAGCCCCCGGAGCCCCGAGCGACGAGCAGTGGACCGCCGCCTGCCGTCGCGCCGTCGAGGTGCAGCGGGGGATCTTCGAGGAGCACCGCACCATCGCCGAGCGGACGCAATACGAGGAGGTCGGCGCGGGCGGCGACCGGACGCTGGCGATCGACCGCCTCTGCGAGGACGCCGTCTTCACCGAGCTCGAGGCGCTCCATGGGCAGGGTTACGAGTTCACCGCCGTGTCGGAGGAGCGCGGATCGGTCACCTTCGGCGACGCCGATTCATCCCTGCGAGTGATCATCGACCCGATCGACGGGTCGCTCAACGCCCGCCGCACGATTCCGCTGCACAGCCTCAGTGTCGCGATCGCCGACGGCGACTCGATGGACGACGTCACCTTCGGTTACGTCTACGAGTTCGGCGCGCGCGAGGAGTTCGTCGCCAGCATTGACGGCGACGCGCTCCTGGACGGCCGCCCGCTGGCGGTGGCCACCGGCGAGGGACTGGAGGTGATCGCGCTCGAGGCGACCAATCCGGAGCGCGTTTTGAAGGCGGCCGAGCTGCTCCAGGGCCGCACCTACCGGATCCGTGTCCCGGGATCGATCGCGGTGGCGCTCTGCTACGTGGCGGCGGGCCGCTACGACGGCATGATCACCACCCGTAACGCCCGCTCGGTCGACGCGGCCGCGGGCCAGCTAATAGCCAGGTGCGCGGGTGCCGCTCTCGAGTTTGCCGGCGGCGGGCTCGCCGATGCACCCCTCGACCTCGGCGCCCGCTACGACGTCGCTGCGGCTCGGACGGCCGAGGACCTGCGCGTGCTGCGCGAGGCCCAGGACGCCGTACATGCCTGAGCGTCTGGTCGACTGGAACCTGGCCGAACGGCTCGCCATTGCACTCGCCGGATCCGGCCCGGAATGGGACGGGTCGGCGGAGGAGCTCCGCTCGGAGTCAGACCGCGCCGCCCACCTTGTCCGGCGCTATACCGGGCTTCGCCCCAAGGGCCGGTTGCCCGAGGCGGAGCTGGTCGATCGAGCCGAGTGGGCACGAGTCAACCTCGAGTCCTTCCAGGATCTCTCCGCCAGGGTCGAGGAGCACCTCGAGAACCGGGTTTCAGGCTCGAACAATGGCCGGGCTGCCGGTATCCAGCGGACGATCGTGCGCACCGCGACCGGGGCCGAGGTCGGTCTGGCGGTCGGCTATCTCTCTCAGCGGGTGATCGGCCAGTACGACGTCGCGCTGATCGGCCCCGCACGGGCGCCAAGGCTGCTCTTCGTAGGCCCAAACCTCTCCTCCGCGAGAGCCCGTCTCGAGGTGAATCGCGACCTCTTCCTGCGCTGGGTCGCGCTCCACGAGACGACTCATGCCGTTCACTTCGCCTCCGTTCCCTGGCTGCGCGAGTACATCGGCGGAATCGCCGAGGAGCTCTTCGAGAAGGCGGCCCTCGAGGTGAAGCCCACCGAGATCCTCGGAAAGCTTGCGCGTCTCAATCCTCGCGAGCTGCTCCGGTCCGTGAAGAGCGGCGAGCTCGCAACGCTGCTCCTGCCCGAGGACCAGCGCCGGCTGATCGACCGACTGACGGCGACGATGACGCTGGTCGAGGGCTATGCGGAGCACGTCATGGACGCTGTCGGCGACCAGCTCGACCCCGGCTACACCGATCTGCGGCGTGCCCTGGACCGGGACCGCGACCGCCGGGGCGTGCTCGACTCGATCGTCTCCAAGGTCCTCGGTCTCGAGATGAAGCTCGCTCAGTACCGCCGCGGCAAGGCTTTCGCCGATGAGGTTGTGCGGACCCACGGAATCCGGACGCTCAACCGGGCCTGGAGTGAGCCGGAGACGCTGCCGCGCCCCGAGGAGCTGGACAGCCCGGCGCAGTGGGTCGAGCGGGTGGGGGCGGTTCGCGAGAGGCGCCTGCTCGCCCTGTTCAGGTAGCGCTGTAACCGGTTCCTGGGGCGGGGTAAGAACATGTGTTCGCCAAAACGTGTGTTCGGTGCTAGCCTGCCGAACTCGCCGAAAGCGACGAGTCCGACGCAAGCAACGCTGAAGGGATCAAGAGCCGAGATGCCAACCAAGACCAGCAGCACCAAGACTCAGACCCAGACCAAGACTGAAGCGACGGCCACTGGCCGCAAGCCTTCCGACCAGGCCCTGCAGGCTGTGGACGTCGCGATCGGCGCCGGCCCGACGGTCGCCGAGACCGTTCGGACCACCGCCGAGACGTGGACCAACTCCGAGACACGCTCGCAGGAGATCGATGTGATCCAGAAGCGGGTCCAGACCCTCCGCGACTCCGAGGGGCGCAAGGGCGAGATCGAGACGCTGCGCAAGCGGCTCGCCGCCGAGCTCGAGAAGGCCGAGGCGAAGGGCGGGGACGTCCGTCGCCAGGTCACCGATCAGCTCGTCGGCCGGGCGCGCAAGGCGCGTGAGCGCGTTGAGCCCGTCTACCGCGAGCGGGTCGAGCCGGTCTACAAGGAGCGCTTCGAGCCGATCGTCAAGGAGCGCATCGAGCCGGTCTATCGCGAGCGCGTCGAGCCGGCCGTGAAGAAGGTCGTCGAGCGCGTCTAGTCCCTTAGCCCGGGCCGCCTCGAGAGGTGGCGCGCCCGGAGAAGTTCCGCCCCACCGTCAGGACGGGCGCGGATTGCAGCAACCTCTCCTCCCTGAAAACCGGGCCCTTGTGGCCCGGTTTTCACGTCTGCGTACACTTGATTCGTGCCGACCAAGGAACAGATAACCGAGAAGCTCACACAGGTGATCGACCCCGAGCTGCGCCGGTCGATCGTGGAGCTTGGGATGGTTCGGTCGATCGAGATCCGCGACGACGGCCGGGTCGAGGTGGTCGTCTCCCTGACCACCCCCGGCTGCCCGATCAGGTCCCATTTCCAGCAGGCGGTTGTGCAGAACGTCGCCGAGCTGGAGGGGGTCAACGCCGTCGACGTCGGTTTCGACGTCCTCTCCGACGGCGAGAAGTCTGACCTGCAGCAGAAGCTGGGTCGCGCAAAGCTGCCGGAGGGTGCGCTGGCCCAGGTGAAGAACGTGATCTGCGTGGCCTCCGGCAAGGGCGGCGTCGGCAAGTCCACGATGACCGCCAACCTCGCGGCAGCCTTGCACGCCGAGGGCCATAAGGTCGGAGCGCTCGACTGCGACGTCTACGGCTACTCGATCCCCAGGATGCTCGGCATCAACCGCAAGCCTGACGTCTCGCCCGAGCGCAAGATCATCCCGCCGGTCTCACCCGCAGGTCCGACCGTGATGTCGATCGGCTTCTTCGTAGAGGAGAACGCTGCCGTCGTCTGGCGCGGGCCGATGCTCCACAAGGCGATCCAGCAGTTCCTCGAGGACGTCGCCTGGGATGAGCTCGACTACCTGCTGCTCGACCTGCCGCCGGGAACCGGCGACGTCTCCATGACGCTCGCCCAGCTCCTGCCGCAGGCGAAGATCGTGATCGTCACCACACCCCAGGCTGCCGCGCAGAGCGTCGCCCGGCGAGCGGCTGAGATGGCCTCGAAGGTCGATCTCGAGGTGCTCGGCGTGATCGAGAACATGTCCGCCTTCACCGGCCCCGACGGCGAGCGCGTCGCGATCTTCGGAGAAGGCGGCGGCGAGCTGCTCGCCGACGAACTCGACGTGCCGCTGCTTGCCAAGGTGCCGCTCTCGAGCGACCTTCGTGAGCACGCCGACGAGGGCCGGCCGCTGGTGATTGAGGA
>DATDKQ010000159.1:0-3827 GCA_036519915.1 Solirubrobacterales bacterium
GTCTCCCCCATCGCCTTCAGCACCGGTCCGACCTCCTCCAGCACCCGCTCCCTCCCGGCCAGGCTGCCCAGCTCGCCCCGCCCGAGCGCCACGTCCACCCGGAAGCTCGGCAGATCGATCGCCCCATCCACCAGCTCCATGAACCGATCCGAAGACCCCTCCTGCAGCATGTCGGCCGGGTCCTCCCCCTCCGGCATCGCCGCGACGCGCAGCTCCAGGCCCCTGCCACCGGCCACCTTCTGCGCCCGGATCATCGCGTCCGCCCCGGCCCGGTCGGCATCCAGCGCCAGCACCACCGCATCGGTCAGCCCGGCCAGCATCGCGACCTGCTCCGGCGTGATCGCCGTCCCCATGATCGCCACCGCCTCCTCCACCCCGGCCTGGTGTAGCGCCAGCACGTCCGTGTACCCCTCGACCACGATCGCCCTCCGCGCCTTCGCGATCGGCCCCCTGGCCCGATCGATCCCGTAGAGCGTGTGGCTCTTCCGATAGAGCTCGCCCTCAGGCGAGTTCAGGTACTTCGGCTGGGAGTCCGGGCTCAGCGCCCGCGCCCCGAACCCGAGCACCCGCCCCCGCTGGTCACGGATCGGGAACGTGAGCCGGTTCCGGAAGCGATCGTAGTGCCCGCCTTGCCGGCCCTTCTGCGCGAGCCCGGCCGCGAGCAGCTCCTCGACCTTGAACCCCGCCCGCTGGCTCCCGGTCAGCACCTGGTCCCACGGGCTCGGCGCCATCCCGACGCCGAAGCGCCGCAGCACCTCCTCCCCCAGCCCCCGCTCGGCCAGATAGGCCCGAGCCTTCTCCGCCTTCGGCGACTCCCACAGGTAGCGCTCGTAGAACTTCGCGGTCCGCTCCAGCAGCTGCCAGAGCTTCGCCTTCCGCCGCCGCCGCTCCTCGGCCCTGGGATCCTCGTCCTCTCTCTTGAGCTCGACGCCGGTCCGCTCGGCCAGCGACTCCACCGCGGACGCAAAGTCCAGTCCCTCCTGCTCCTCGACGAAGCGGAACACGTCCCCACTCGCTTCGCAGCCGAAGCAGTAATAGAGCTTGTCCCGCGGGTTGACCTTGAACGACGGCGTTCGCTCGTCGTGGAACGGGCAGTTCCCCCAGTAGTCCTGCCCACGCTGCTGCAGGTCGGTGTAGGGCGAGACGATCTCGACGATGTCGACCGCCTCCTTCACGCGGTCGACGCTCTCGCGGGTGAACCTGGCCATCAATCCAGCCTATTGCCGGCCATCAGCCGCTCGTACGTCGAGAGGCAGAAACGGTCGGTCATTCCGGCCAGATAGTCGGTCACCCGCTGCACCGGCTCGGCCGTCGGATCAGTCGCCGGCACCTCGTCGAGGTGCGCCAGGTAGTACCCGAACAGCGTGCGGAGCGCCAGCCTCGCCCGCTCCTGCTCGGCCCGCGCCTCCTCACCGAGGTAGACCCGCTGGAACATGAACTTCCGCAGTCGCAGCATCGCCCCACCGACCTGATCGCTCTGCGCGATGTCCCCCTCGGCTCGGGACCGCTCCACCATGTCACGCACCAACAGGTCGATCCGCGCCGCCCCGGTGTCGCCGAGCAACTCGATCTCCTCGGCCGGCAGATCCTCGTCCGAGATGATCCCGGCCCGCACCGCGTCGTCGATGTCGTGGTTGATGTACGCGACCCGGTCCACGATCCGCACCACCCGACCCTCCAGCGTCTCCGGCTTCCCCGGGCCGGTGTGATTGAGGATCCCGTCCCGGACCTGCTCGGTCAGGTTGAGCCCCCGGCCGTCACGCGCCAGCACCTCGACGACGCGGAGTGAGTGCTCGTTGTGCCGAAACCGCATGCCGTGCTCCTTCAGGGCCTCGTCGAGCACCTCCTCGCCGATGTGCCCGAAGGGTGGATGCCCGAGGTCGTGACCCAGTCCGACCGCCTCGGTCAGGTCCTCATTCAGCCCGAGCGCCCGCGCGACCGTCCTCGAGATGAAGCAGGCCTCGAGCGTGTGCGTGAGCCGCGTCCGGTAGTGATCTCCCTCAGGCGCCACGAACACCTGGGTCTTGTGCTTGAGGCGCCGAAACGCCTTCGAATGCACGATCCGATCCCGATCCCGCTGGAATGGCGTCCTAACCGGACTGTCCGGTTCCGGCTCGCGCCTGTGCGCCGGGTACGAGAGCGTCGCAAGCTCCCAGAGGTACTTTGACTCCCAGGAGCGGATCCGATCCTCGAACGTTGCGGCGCGAGTCTCCATCGACCCGATGTTCGCACCCCGGACGGCGCGTCTGCCGCGAACGCGGCTCGGCGTATCTGAATAGGCTCCGATCGATGGCAGAGACGGCACTGATCACCGGCGCGTCCGCCGGCATCGGCGAGGAATTCGCCCGCCAGCTCGCTGGTCGCGGCTACGACCTGATCCTCGTCGCCCGGCGTAAGGACCGCCTCGAACGGCTCGCCGAGCAGCTCCCGACCACGGCGCACGTCATCGAGAGCGATCTCGTCACCAACGCGGCCGACCTTCCCGGAGAGGTCGAGAAGCTCGGCGTGAATGTGGACCTGCTGGTCAACAACGCCGGCTTCGGCCTCCGCGGCCGCTTGCTCGAACTCAACCCCGAGCGCGAGGCCGAGATGGTTCGGGTCAATTGCGAGGCGGTCGTCTCCCTCACCCACGCCTTCGTCCCGGGGATGGTCGAGCGGGGGCGTGGCGGCGTGATCACCGTCGCCTCCACCGCCGGCATGCAGCCCCTCCCCTACGAGGCCACCTACGGCGCCAGCAAGGCGTTCGCGATCTCCTTCATGGAGGCGCTTTGGATGGAGCTTCGCGGCACCGGCGTCAAGATCCTGGTGGTCAACCCCGGCCCCGTGAAGACCGAGTGGCAGGACGTCGCCGGCTACGACGAGACCACACCGATCCCGCCCGGAATGATCACCGCCGAGCAGTGCGTCTCGGACTCGCTCCGCGCCTATGACCGCAGCAAGCGCTCGACGGTAACCGGCCGCTTCTTCCCCTGGTTCATGCGCGCCAGCAAGGCGCCGAAGGGGGTCAAGCTCCGCGTCGCCGAGCGCATGTACCGGCCGCGCAGCTAGGCCGCGGCCCTGAGCCGCACATGCGCGTGATGCTCGAGCGTCTCGGTGATCGCCCGATCCGCCTGCGCGGCCACCCCGCGGCCCGCGGCCGGGGCCTCCGACAGCGGACTGGCCAGCGCATCGACCATGAACCGGTGCGCCTCCTCTGTGAGCGGAAAGCCTCCCCCCTCGCAGCTGGCGCAGACCACGCCCCCCGCCGCGCCCGAGAACGCCGCGATGTGGTCGGCCTCACCGCAGCTGGCGCAGCTCCCCAGCTCCGGTGAGAACCCGGCGGCCAGGGCCAGCTTGAGCCGGAAGGCGAGTGCGGCGCCCGGCGCGCTGGCGGCCTTCGAATCCGCATCCAGCAGCCCCAGGTAGTTGCAGAGCAGGTTGTAGGCCGCCCGGTTCGGCTCTCCCGAGTCGAGCAGCCGCAGTACCGAGTCGCAGGCTCGGCCCGCCGCCCCCAGCGCCGGCCCGGACGAGCGCAGCCGCGCGTAACCGTCGACGGTGGACGCGCCGGTCACCGTGAGCAGATCCCCCCTGCCCTCGTAGAGCACCAGGTCGAGCCTGAAGAACGGCTCGAGCCGCCCCCCGAACCTGGACTTCGGCCGGCGGGACCCCTTCGCGATCGCCCCGACGCGCCCCCGCGTCGCCGAGTACAGATGCACGACGCGGTCGGCCTCGCCGTAACGGATGCTGCGCAGCACGACGGCCTCTGTCTTCACGCTTCCAGGCATGGCCCACTGACGTTGCCGAAGCGCCCGGACGGACTCAGACGTCCTGGGAGTCCCTCCGATCAG
>DATDKQ010000160.1:0-3905 GCA_036519915.1 Solirubrobacterales bacterium
AACATCGACAAGATCTCCGGCGCCAAGCGCAAGGAGAACCTCACCAACCACGCCGAGGACGCGCGCATCTCGAAGAAGCTCGCGACCGCGATCACCGACATCGACGTCGAGCTCGACCTCGACGACCTGATGTCGAAGCGAATGGATCGCAGCAGGCTGCGAGAGGTCGCTCGCGAGTTCGAGCTCCGCGTCATCCTCCAGCGGCTCGAGGAGGAGCTGGGCACCGACTTCGTCCCCGACTCCAAGGTCGAGGAGGAGCTCGACGCCACGGCCCAGCTTGGATCGATCGACGACCTCGCCCAAGGGGAGGTCGCCCTGGCGATCGCCGGCGAAACCTGGTCCGGCTACGACGGCAAGAACCTCGTCGAGGGCGACTGCCCGGACTTCGCGGAGCTCGTCAAGGCACTCGGCAAGCGTCGTCTCATCGGCCATGACCTGAAGAGCCTCGGCGGCGGCGCCCGCTATGGCGTCATCGCAGCCGCCGGCCCGGGCGGCCTCGACCTCCGCCACGACACGATGGTCGGCGCCTACCTGCTCGACCCGGCGCGCCGCACCTATGACCTCATCGACATCGCGGCCCAGCGCGGCCTCGCGGCTGCTTCCAAGGACGTGGAAGGCGCCGACGGCGACCAGCTCGAGCTTGGGGATGAGCCGCCGCCCGATCCCGCCGCCGAGGCCCGCCTGGTTTGGGAGATCGCCCAGCTCCAGCGCAAGGGCATGAAGGAACAGAAGATCGAGCGCCTCATGAACGAGGTGGAAATGCCGCTGATCGAGGTGCTGGCGGCGATGGAACAGACCGGGGTGAAGCTCGACGAGAAGCGCCTCGCTGACATCAACGAGGGCTTCGAGCAGCGCATCGAGACCCTCCAGGCCGACATCTTCGAGCTCGCCGGACACGAGTTCACGATCGGGTCCCCCCAGCAGCTCGCCGAGGTCCTCTTCGACGAGCTCGGCCTGACCAAGAAGCGGCGCGGCAAGACCGGCTTTTCAACCGACGCCCGAGTTCTCTCCCAGATCCGGGAGGAGCACGAGATCGTTACCAAGGTCGAGCAGTGGCGCGAGCTCACCAAGCTGAAGAGCACCTATCTGGACGCCCTCCCAGAGCTGATCGATCCGGACACGGGCCGTCTCCACACCACCTTCAACCAGACCGCCACCGCCACCGGCCGGCTCTCCAGCACCAACCCCAACCTCCAGAACATCCCGATCCGCACCGAGGAGGGCCGCCCGATCCGCTCCTGCTTCGTGGCCCCGCGCGGCCACCGCCTGCTCTCCGCCGACTACAACCAGATCGAGCTGCGGATCCTCGCCCACATCGCGGGCGAAGACGCGCTCCGCGAGATCTTCGCCCGCGGCGAGGACATCCACGCCGCCACCGCCGCCGAGATCCTCGGCTCGGACCCGAAGAAGGTCACTCCCGGGGAGCGCTCAAAGGCCAAGATGGTCAACTACGGCATCGCCTACGGCCTCTCCGCCTACGGCCTGGCCGACCGGCTCAACATCGAGCAGGAGGAGGCCGCCCAATACATCGACCGCTACTTCGAGCGCTTCCCCGCCGTCAAGCGCTACATCGAGGAGACGATCGAGTTCGCCCGCGAGAAGGGGTACGTGGAGACACTCCTCGGCCGCCGCCGCCCGATCCCCGAGCTCCGCTCCGGCCGTCCCCAGGTCCGCAGTCAGGGCGAGCGCCTCGCGGTCAACATGCCGATCCAGGGCACCTCGGCGGACATCATCAAGATCGCGATGGTCGCCTGCCAGCGAGCCCTCGGCAAGTCCGACCTCGAGACCCGTCTCGTGCTCCAGATCCACGACGAACTCCTCTTCGAGGGTCCGGCCGACGAGATGGAGGACGCCTCCGAGCTGGTCGAGCGCGAGATGACCGAGGCCTTCGAGCTCGACCCGCCGCTGACCGTGGACATCGGCGTCGGCAAGGACTGGCTCGCCGCGAAGTAGCGGCGGGTCAGGCCCCGCTCAGGGACCGATCACGGCGTCGAGCTCGTCGGCGAGCTCGACCACCGAGGGCCGCTCGGACGGGTCCGGCGTCAGGCAGGCGTCGATCGCCGACGTGAAGCGGGAAGGCGCTCGCCTGTTCTCGGCCAGCGAGGGCGCCCGGCGTTCCCGCTGCGGGTAGTTTCGCCGCTCGGCATCCGGGAAGGGCCAGGCTCCGGTCGCGGCCTCATACAGCGTCACCCCGATCCCCCAGACATCGGTCGCCGTGCTGACGCTCTCCCCGCGGGCCTGCTCGGGCGCCAGGTACGGGGGAGATCCCAACCCGCGCCGCACGGGCCCCGGCCTGCGCGCGAGGCTCAGGTCGATCACGCGCGCATTCCCGCTCTGGACGATCACGTTCGACGGCTTCAGGTCGAGGTGCAGGTAGCCCCGCCCGTGCAGATAGCCGATCGCCGAGCAGATCTGCAGACCGAGGTGGGCGACGTCCGCGATCGCCAGGCGCCTGGGAGCCGAGTGGATCATGTGCTCGACTGTCTCGCCGCCGAGCGTTTCCATGACCAGGACGGTTCGCGGACGACGACGCAGCTCGTAGGCCCGGACGATGTGGGGGTGGGCGAGCTCCAGCAGCAGCTCGCCCTCCTGGACCAGCCGCCTGCGCACGCGCGGTGCACGACGGTCTGGCCGCACGACCTTGGCGACGCAGCGGCAATCCCGCTCGAGGCTCCAGGCGTCATAGACGTCCAGCGCCCTTCCACGGCTCAGGTGCGAGATCACCTCGTAACCGGGCGCCACCTGATCGCCCTCGCGCAGCAGCCCGTTGACCGAGCCGGTCACCGAGCTCACGGCGCGACCACCGCCGGAGCTGCCGTGGGCGGCGCAAAGTCCTCGCTGCCTACATGGTGCAGCCGGTAGAGGCGTTCGTAGGTCCCGCCCTGAAGCAGGAGCTCCTCGTGCGTGCCGGACGCGGCGATCCGCCCGCCCTCGAGTACCGAGATCCGATCCGCATCGCGAACCGTCACCAGGTTGTGGGAGATCACGATCGTGGTCCGCCCACCGATCAGCCGCCGGAGCGGCCCCATGATCCGGCTCCCCGACTCGGCGTCGACTCCGGTCGTCGGCTCGTCCAGGATCAGCACTGGGGCGTCGCGGACCATCGCCCTTGCGATCGCGATTCGCTGACGCTGCCCGCCCGACAGCCGCCTGCCCTTCTGGCCGATCTCGGTGTCGTATCCCTCGGGGAGGGCGGAGATGAAATCGTCCGCATCGGCCGCGACCGCCGCGGCCTCCACCTCGTCGCGGGTCGCGCCCCGCCGGCCGTAGGCGATGTTCTCGTAGATCGTCCCGTCGAAGACGAGGGTCTCTTGCAGCAGCAGCGCGACGTTGTCTCGCACCGACCCCAGCGTCAGTCCGCGCAGATCCTCGCCGTCCAGCAGGATCCGGCCGAAGTGGGGGTCGTAGAAGCGGAGCAGCAGCTTCGCCAGTGTCGACTTGCCGGCACCGCTCGGGCCGACCAGCGCCAGCACCTCGCCGGGCTCGACCGAAAGCGAGACGCCCGAGACCGCGTTCCGCTCGGTCTCCGGATAACGGAAGGTGACGTGGTCGAGCTCCAGCCGGCCCTGAGCGTGCTCGAGCCCGACCGCGCGGGAGGACTCGACCACCGACGGCTTCTGGTCGAGCATCTCGATGATCCGCTCCGCCGCCGCCGAGGCAGCGTGGATCCGGTTGACGAGCCGGCTCATCCCGCGGACCGGGCTGTAGAGCTGCGTCAGGAAGGTCATGAAGACGAGCAGGCCGCCGAGCGTCAGGTGACCCTTGGAGAGCTCCCAGGTCCCGAGCCCGATCACGAGCAGGGCCCCGCTCAGCTCGATCAGGTCGATCAGCGGCGAGTACAGCGCCTTCAGCCGGACGGACGCCATCTCCGCGTGGTAGCTGCCTTCGTTCTCGCGATGAAAGCG
>DATDKQ010000161.1:0-10786 GCA_036519915.1 Solirubrobacterales bacterium
GCGGCGCTCCGGTGGATCGTCGTCCTCCTGGATCGCCGAGACGGTGACGCCGAGCGCCTCGTAGATCGGGCGCATCCACTCTGCGTCGCGGCGGGCCAGATAGTCGTTGACGGTGACCACGTGCACGGCATCGCCGGCGAGGGTGTTGAGGAACACGGGAAGCGTCGCGGTGAGCGTCTTGCCCTCGCCGGTCTTCATCTCGGCGATGGAGCCCGAATGGAGCACCATGCCGCCGATCAGCTGGACGTCGAAGTGCCTCTGGCCGATGGCGCGCCGGGCCGCCTCGCGAACGAGCGCGAAGGCCTCGGGGAGCAGGTCGTCGAGCGCCTCGCCGTTCCGTGCTCGCTCACGCAGGTCGTCGGCGTCGCTGCGGAGCTCGGCGTCCTCGAGCAGCTCCATCTCGGGCTCGACCCGGTTGATCGACTCGACCCGCCCCTCATATTCCTTGAATTGCTTCGACTCGCCCATCCGTAGGGCGCGGTCGATGATTCCTCTGGCCACGGGACTAGGTTAGCTACCGGACCTGCTCACTCCTGCTCAGGCGGTCTCGCCTTTCAGGCGCTCCATGATCTTGCGAGTGGTGTGGCGCTTCCGCCGCTTCTCGCGATGCTTCTTCACCTGGCGGCGGATGTCCTCCGCGAGCTCGTGAATCGAGTGGAGCATGTCGGGGGAGGCCTCCTTGGCCCGCAGCGTGACCCCCTTCAGGCCAAGGGTCGCCTCGGCGACCATCCGATCCGAGATCCGCGGGTTCTTCTCCTCGAGGAGCTCGACCTCGAGCGTGGCGAGCTCGGAGACCTGCTTGCCGACCCGCTGAAACCGCTGCACCACCGCCTCGCGAAGCTCGTCGGTCACCTCCACGTTCTTGCCTCGGACCTCGATCCTCACGTCGGCCTCCTTCCGTCGGGGTGGCGTTCTGATGCTACGCCCGACGCCCTCCCTCGGCAAGCGATGCCGTCAGCGGCGCTTGTGCTTCTTGTGCTCCCGCTTCTGGTCCGGCACCCGCTTGAAGACCTTGCGCACCAGGGGCTCGGCCGGGACCGTCGGCACCATCGACTGATTGCCGCCGATGATGCCCCCGGCGGCGTTCAGGAAGAGGGTCGTCTGCGCCTCGTTCAGCCCGGTCGCATAGGGGTGCGAGCAGACATCGGGCGGGAAACGGGAGACCCTGGCCGCCCCGCTCTTCCCCTTGCCCGCGTGGGCGACCGCGTCGACGAAGGCCGCGAAGGTGACCGAGTCCACCGCGGTGCCGATATGGGACGTGGTGCGGCCCGGGCAGACTCCCTGGATGAGGATGTTGCTCGCGCCGTCGAGGGCCGACGTCGGGTGCTTTCCGCCCTGCGGCTGGACGGTCTCGTCGGTCAGCGAGCGGACCGTCGTGTAGGAGACGTTCCCGGGGGTCTCGTCCGGCTGTGAGTTGATGGCGCGCAGCAGGTGGGAGCCCTTGCCCTGCTGCCAGTCCGCGGGCGGGCAGGGCGAGCTGGCGGTGCATCCTCCGAGGCCGAGGTTCGTGCCGTGCTGGGTGCCGGCGGCCGCCACCACGTCGCTCACCTTCTTGCGCAAATCGGGCCAGTAGGTGAGCGCGAAGCGCGGCAGGAGACCTCCCTGGCTGATGCCGATCGCGGCGACCTTGCGGTGAGCCAGGGCGAACTCCTTGCGCAGCCCGTAGACCAGGTACTGCACGGAGATCTGGATGTCCGCCGTCGTGAAGTCCGGAAAGTTCACGTAACAGACCGGATGGCCGTAGGCCTGGAACGCGTCCTGGCCGATCAGGTAGCCCTGATCTCCGCTTGCGCCCGTCCCCGTCACGAACATGACCGGCGTCACCGCCGCGTTGGTCGGGTCGATCGGGCACTTGAAGGCCGCGTCGAGCTCGCTCTGCGGGACGGTCAGCGGGGGACCGCTTGCCATCGCCGAGGGCGCGCCGATGGCCAGCGCACCGAGGATCGCGGCCATCACCGCCAGATTGAGCCTCCCTGCCACCGGGCGAGCGTACTCCGATCACAGGGCGTGCGCGAGCGTCAGGGCGACGACCCTCCGCGCGCCTGCTCCGCGGAGGGCTTCGGCGCAGGCCCCGAGCGTCGCGCCGGTCGTCCAGACGTCGTCAACGAGGAGCACGTGCCGGGGAGCCGGGTCCGCGATCCAGACCCGGGGCGGGTCGGTGAGCCTCTCCCAGCGCCTCCGGCCCACCTGACGGCGGCCGCGTCCTCGCCGCAGGCACCGATCGAGCGGCAACCCGGCCCGCTCGGCCGTCGCAATGGCGAGCTCCTCAGCCGGATCGAAGCCCCGCCAGCGCCAGCGCCAGGGGCTCGGTGGCGTGGGAACCACCCCATCTGCAGACTCCGCCTCCGGCAGGGCGCGAAGCATCGCGTCGGCCGCGACACCGGCCAGCGAGAGCCTGCGGCCGAACTTGAGGCCGTGGACGATCCACCGGGCCACGCCCTCGAAGGGCGACACGGAGACGACGAGGTCAATACCGGGCGGTCCGGGCTCGCGCACCCTCGAGGCCGACGCAAGCTCCGCGCAGCAGCGCTCGCAGAGGATGCCCTCGGCAGGGCGGGCCGAGCCGCAGGCTGCGCAGAGCGGCGGGGCGATCAGTGAGGCAAGTCGTTCGATCAGGGCGGATGCGATGGGCCGAACGTCCAGCGCGAAGCCCGAAGAGTGGCGCGCGCACTGTCAGGAAGTAGGGTCCGGGCAGAACACAGGGGAACGACCGAGGGGAGTCATCGATGGGACGATTCGACATCAGCCCCGAGGTGGCGGAGGAGTGGCGCGGGAAGTACCGTGCCTCCGTCGAGCCTCACGTCGAGGGAGAGGTCCTTGCCGTCGGCGCCTTCCGACCGACCGGAGCTGGGACGAAGATGGCGATCAGCAAGTTCCAGCTCGGAGCACTGGCCTATGGAGCTGCACACAAGCTCGGCAAGAGCAAGGCCGGTGGCCTGCCCGGGCAGTTCGTGCTCGCCGTCACCCCAGAGAAGCTCTATGCCTTCAAGTACAAGTCCGGCCGCAGCGGGATCACCATCAAGGAGGAGGCGGCGTCCTGGGACCGCACTGGTCTCGAGGTGGGCACAGAGCGCCTCCAAAGCACGACCAGGCTGACGCTGGGGTTCCCCGACGGCCAGAAGGTCGTCTGCGACCAGGAAGGACTCGGAGACAATCCCTGGGCGGACGACGTGATCCGAGAGCTGCAGACCTAGCCCAGGGGCCGGTCAGGCGCAACCCCATACAGACCGCCGACGACGAGTGCGCCGGCGGGGACCTCCGCGCCCGGCAGTACAACGCAGTCGCGGAGCATGACGTCGGCGCCGAGCCGGCAATTGTTCCCGACCACCAGGGGGCCGTGCAGGTCGGACCCCAGCCCCACCTCACAGTCGCGACCGATCAGGACAGGGGTCTTCACCTTGGCCGCGTCGATGTCGGAGCCCTCGCCGACGTAGACGCCCTTGGACACCTCCGGGGCCGGCGGGTCGATACCGACCTTGCCGGCGAGTGCGTCGAGGTTGCCCTGCACGTACTCGCTGACCGAGCCGATGTCGTTCCAGTAGGCGTCAATCTCGTGCGAGTAGAACGGGATGTCGCCGTCGAGCAGCGACGGGAAGACGTCCATCGCCCAGTCGACGAAGCCGGGGGGCTGGTCATCATCGCCCGCCGGGCTCTTTTGATCGGGCGGCGGAAAGTGGTCGAAGATCTCGCGCCGGAACATGTAGATGCCGCAGTTGGCGAGGTCGGAAAGCGCCTCCGCCGGCTCGGGCTTCTCCTGGAACCCCTGGATGCGCCCCTGCTCGTCGGTGATCGCGACGCCGAACTGCGTGGTGTCGGCCACCCTCTTCGTCGCCAGCGTCGCGATCGCCCCCCGCTCGACGTTGGCCTCGTGCGCGGCCCGCATGGCGCTCAGGTCGATGGTCGTGAGTGCGTCGCCGGAGATGATCAGGAACGAATCGGTCTGGGAGAGGAAGTCGCGGACCCTGCCCACCCCTCCCGCGGTGCCGAGCGGCTCGTGCTCCTCGCTGTAGTCGATCTCGAGCCCGAAGTCCGAGCCGTCGCCGAGTACCTCCCGGATCTGCTCGGGCAGGTAGGAGACATTGGTCACGACCTGCTCGAAGCCGTTCGAGGCGAGCAGCTCCGCGATCCAGGCGACGATCGGCCGGTTGAGCACGGGCGCGACCGGTTTCGGCATCACGCGGGTGAGCGGACGCAGCCGCGTCCCAAGCCCCGCCGCCAGGATCATCGCCCTCATACGCGCCAGATTCTCAGATCAGCGGCGTTGCTTCTTCTTGCCCTTTTTCTTCTTCACGCACTTCTTGTGCTTGTGCTTCTTCTTCTTCGACTCCGCGGCGCGCTTCTTGTGCTTGTGCTTCTTGCACTTCTTGCCCTTCTTCCCCTTTTTCCCAACCGGGCAGTTGCACTTCTTCGGTGGAGCCGTTACGCAGGCCGGCATTGCGGATGACGCGGAGCCGACGATGCGGAAGACGGTGCTCGTGTTCATCACATAGACGTTGCAGGCGGAGTCCTCGCCGAAGGCGCGGGCGCTCACCAGGGCATCGACCGCGCTCTCGGCGCGATCGCCGCTCGCGAGCGGCAGGCCGAGGTGGATCGAACGCAGCTGCGCGGTGCAGAGGTCGGCGTACAGGTAGCGGCCTGAGATCTCGGGCGCCTGGGTGCCGCGGTAGACGTAGCCACCGATGATCGCGCAGCCGTGTGCAACCGCCCCGCCCGACCCGCTGTGCGGGTAGTCGAATACCGGGTTGACGAATGAGCCGCCGCAGCCGCCCGGGCCGGCGCTGAGACCCTCGCGGCAAGGCCAGCCATAGTTTGCGCCGCGGCCACCGCCCGCCGATGCCGGCGAGAAGTTGATTTCCTCGAGTGACACCTCGCCCACGTCGCCGATGATCAGGTCCCCGGTCAGGTGGTCGAAGGAAAAGCGGAACGGGTTGCGCAGCCCGAGGCCCCAGGTCTCCTGGGTCGCCCCCGGGGCGCCCGCGAATGGATTCGTCGGCGGAATGCTGTGGGCGCCCTCACCCGTGCCGTGCGGGTCGATCCGGAAGATCTTCCCGTAGGGCGGTGCGAGCGACTGCGCGTTGCTGCTGTTCGCGTTGTCACCGGTCGTGATGTAGAGGTAGCCGTCGGGGCCGAACTGAAGCTGTCCTCCGTTGTGGTTGGTGGCGCTGTGGGGGAAGGTCCAAACGGTCCTGCGGCTCGCGGGATTGGCGACGTTCGGGTTCGAGCTGACGTGGAACTCGTCGACATGGACGCTCCCCTCGGTGCCCCCGGAGTTCGTGCCGTCACCGGTGTAGTAGACGTAGAAGAGCCCGTTCGAGGAATAGTTGGGGTCGAAGGCCATCGACAGCAGGCCGCGCTCGCCGTCCAATGTCGTCCGCGTGTGGATGTCGAGGAACTGACTGACCGTGCCGTCGTGGAGAACCTGGATGAATCCGGGCCGCTCGACGACGAAGAGCCTCGGGTCTCCGGGCGGCGAGGTGGCGAAGACGGGCTGGTCGAAGCTCGGCCCGATCGACTGCAGTCCGAGCGCCGAGGCGCGCGCGGGCATGAACGCCAGCGCGATGAGGCACCCAATGAGTAGAACAAACCGGACCCTGGCTCTCATCCCTGCCCCATCATCCCCCACGGACAGGCGTGCGAATCCGCTCTCGACGGATTCCGTACGGACCGAGCACGTCAGACGGCCGCCGGGGTGCGCTTGGGGTTGACCCCGACCGCGATCCGCCCGACATAGCCGGCGCTCGGGCTGCCCGCCAGACGGACCTCCGCCCTCGAGCCGCCCGCCTGCAAGTAGATGCTGTCCGACGAGTTGAGGGTCCGAGGATCCGTGTCGGAGCTATAGGGGGCCACCGAATACACGCTGGAATTCGAAGACTCGGCGAAGAACAGCTGCCCCGTGTGCGAGACGCGCCCGCCGCGGAGGGTCCCGCCGCGGGCCTTGCCGCCGATGTGCACCTTCAGGTGGATGTGAGTCGCGCGACGGGTGTAGTGGCCGGGATAGACGGTCTGGATGGTCGCGTAGCCCTTCTTGTCGGTGAGCTGGACCCCCCGCAGAAATGTCTGGCCGGCGGTGCCATTCGAGGACTCGTCGGAATAGAGCCCGCTCGCGTCGCAATGCCAGATGTCGACGGCGGCGCTGTGGATCGGCTTGCACTTCCGCACGTCGATCACCCGGATCTTGAGCTTCAGTGGCACGCCCGGCCTGCCCTCGGTGATGTCCCGGCGGACCTTGTCCAGGTCGACGTAGAAGGGGCCCTCGGTCACCTCGGGCGTGAGCCTGCAGGACTCCGCCACCATCGCCGCGTCGACCTCGTCCGATCCGCCGAGCTCGGAGATCGCCTTGCCCGCGACTCCGCCGAGCGCCAGAGCACCGCCCGCTGCCCCGGCAATGCCCAGGGTCTGCCTGCGGGTGAAGGCGCGCCCGTGCGACTCGTGGTCTCGCTCAGTCATCAACCCTGAGACACATTCCAGCACTGAAAGTCACGGTGTCCCGCTTCTCGTCCAAGCGACTTACCGCGCCAGCCTCGCTGCCTCGAGTGCGTCCCCGCGCTCCGTGTAGTGGCGATGGCACTGATCAGGCCATCGCTGAACGTGAGGACCGGCCCAATACCGCTCGAGCACGTCGTCGAGCACGCCGTAGTAGCGGCGGACTATCTCGACACTCTCCTCCGACATCGGGCGAGGAGGGGTGGCTAGTAGCGGTAGTGGTCGCTCTTGTAGGGACCCTCGACCGGCACGCCGATGTAGGCGGCCTGCTCGGGCTTCAGCTCCGTGAGCTCGACGCCGAGGGCGTCCAGGTGGAGGCGGGCGACCTTCTCGTCCAGGTGCTTGGGGAGCACGTGGACCTCCTTGCCGTAGGCATCCGCCTTGCCGAACAGCTCGATCTGAGCGATCACCTGGTTGGTGAACGAGTTCGACATCACGAAGCTCGGGTGGCCCGTGGCGTTGCCGAGGTTGAGCAGGCGGCCCTCTGAGAGCACGATGATCGAGTGGCCGTCGGGGAAGCGCCACTCGTCGACCTGCGGCTTGATGTTGATTCGTTCGATGCCCTCGAAGCTCTCGAGGGCGGCCATCTGGATCTCGTCGTCGAAGTGGCCGATGTTGCCGACGATCGCCTGGTGCTTCATCGCCGCCATGTGATCGACGGTGATCACGTCCCTGTTGCCGGTCGCGCTGATGAAGATGTCCGCCTCGGGGATGACGCTCTCGAGCGTCCGCACCTCGTATCCCTGCATCGCGGCCTGGAGGGCGCAGATCGGGTCGATCTCCGTGACGATCACCCGCGCGCCCTGCCCGCGCAGAGACTCGGCGCAGCCCTTGCCGACGTCGCCGAAGCCGCAGATCACGGCGGTCTTGCCGCCGATCATCACGTCGGTGGCGCGGTTGATGCCGTCGATCAGGGAGTGGCGGCAGCCGTAGATGTTGTCGAACTTCGACTTGGTGACGGAGTCGTTGACGTTGATCGCCGGGAAAAGCAGCGTGCCGTTCGCCTGGCGCTCATAGAGGCGGATCACGCCGGTGGTGGTCTCCTCTGTGACGCCCTTGATCCCCTCGGCCATCTTCGTGAATCGCTGCGGCTCGGACGCGAGACTCTCCCGGAGCAGCTCCAGGATCACCTTCTCCTCCTGGGAGCCCGCGGTCTCGGCGCTTGGGACAGCGCCGGCGGCCTCGTACTCGACGCCCTTGTGGACGAGCAGGGTGGCGTCGCCGCCGTCGTCCAGCAGCATGTTGGCGCCGGTCTCGCCGTTGGGCCCGGGCTCCGGCCAGGTCAGGGCCTGGAGCGCACACCACCAGTACTCCTCGAGGGTCTCGCCCTTCCAGGCGAAGACGGGAATGCCCTTGGGGTCATCCGGGGTGCCGTCGGGCCCGACCGCGACCGCCGCGGCCGCGTGGTCCTGGGTCGAGAAGATGTTGCAGCTCGCCCACCGCACCTCGGCGCCGAGCGCGACGAGCGTCTCGATCAGCACCGCGGTCTGCACCGTCATGTGGAGCGATCCTGTGACCCTGGCGCCCGTCAGCGGCTTGGACTCGGCGAACTCCGCGCGTGTGGACATCAGGCCCGGCATCTCGTGCTCGGCCAGCCGGATCTCCTTGCGGCCGAACTCTGCCAGCGAGAGGTCGGCGACCTTGAAATCGACGCCTGCTGAGGTCGGGGCACTCGTGGCGGTGCTCATGCGGTGGCTGCTCTCCTGGGTCGAGGTTTGAGGATGCTCAAGGCTAACGGGGATACCGTCCGGAGCATGGATGAGGGCATCCGGGTCGCCGAGGATACGGTCATTCCGCTGGAGGAGATTCAATTCCGCGCCAGCCGCTCATCGGGTCCGGGTGGGCAGCACGCGAACGTGACGGCCTCGCGGATCGAGGCCGTCTTCGACGTGGGTGCCTCCGGCGCCCTGAGCGATGACCAGCGGGATCTGCTCCGGCGCCGCCTCGGGGAGCGCGTCACCGCGGTCGCCCAGGATGCCCGCAGCCAGGCCCGCAACCGGGAGCTCGCCCTCGAGCGCCTGCGCGAGAAGCTCGAGGCGGGGCTGCAACGCCCCAAGCCTCGCCGTCCAACCAGGCCTACCCGAGCCGCCCGGGAGCGCCGGCTGGAGCAGAAGCGGCGCACCTCGGAACGCAAACGGAAGCGGCGGCCCCCGCCAGCCGACTACTGATCGGGCCGGCCCAGCTCGCGTTTGAAGGACTCGATGCTCTCGACCGGCATCGGGTCCACCCCGCTCGCGTTGGCGAGCTCGATCGAGACCAGGTCTCCCAGCATTACCGTGTGGAGGACGCGCTCCGTCCGAGTCTCTCCCTCAGTCTCGAGGCGGATCACGGCGGCGGCGTGGGGCTCGATCGCCTCGGCGGTGAGCTCGAAGCGCCTGCGCTCTCGCGGATGCTGGTCGCGATCCTCGAGGAGGATCGCGGCGAGCCGGCCCTCCGCCCCCGACCAGCCCTCCAGCTCGTTGTGGTCGCCCTCGGGCAGGACCACCGAATAGGCCGGGAGCTTCGCGTTCTCGTTCACCTGGCTCTTCCACCGGTAAGCGATCGATGCGGTGAGATCCCCGCCCCAGATGACGGGGATGGCATCACCGATCTCAGCCGCGATCTCCGCGGCGCGTTCCTTGGCGGCATCGAAGCCCTGCCCGAGGTGGGAGGCGGCGGCGTCGATCTCGGTGTTGATGCGGGGCCCGGCCAACGCCAGTGCCGCGAGCTCGGCGGCCACGCAGAACATGTAGCCGACCGCCGCCCGTGGCTGCAGGCCCGCCGGGAGTCCGATCACGGGGACGCCGTCGCCCCGAGCCGCCTCGGCGAGCTCCCCTCCGGTCGTCGCCACCAGCCGTTGGGCGCCCAGCGCCTCGGCGGCCGCGTAACAGGCGAGGGTCTCCTCGGTCTCGCCCGAGTAGCTCGAGCAGAGCACCGCTGAGCCGGCCGGGGACCAGGTCGGCAGCTCATAGCCACGCGTCACAAGCATCGGCTTGGTCAGCCGGTCGGCGAGGGCCGCCACGGCCAGGTCGCCCCCGATGGCCGAACCGCCCATGCCGCAGACGAACGCCGCCGGCGCCTCCATCGTCGCCGCCCGAGCGGTCTCGATCCGCCAGAGCGCATCGCGCAGGTGCTCCGGCAGCGCCCTGACTGCGTCCAACATCAACGCTTCGCCTCCTCCGCTTCGCGTCCGGGGGCTACGCGAGTCATCGCCGATTACTGTCACGAGGTGGACTCGTCCGCTCGCCGCTCAGCGGCCGCGCCGGGTCTTTCGACCAGGTCACCCTCCGCGATCACGTCGCCATCGAGTTCCGCTCCGACCCCGACGGTTACACCGGAGCCCAGGATGCTGTTCACGACCACCGCATCGTCCTCAACCACGCAATCGTCAAGAAGCACGGAGCGTTCCAATATTGCGCCGGGACGGATCCGGCAATTCCGGCCGAGTACACACGGTGGACGTGGCTGTGCGCCCGGCGAAATCTCGGTCCGCGCCCCAATCACCGCCGGACCATCCAAAGCAGCGGGGACCCCAATCTCGACCCCTTCCTCCACCAGCAACCCGTTCTCGTCCAGACGTTCACCGGTGACCGTGTCGACCCGACGCTCAAGGATGTCCCAGTTCGCCTCCAGGAAGCGCTCTGGCGTCCCGATGTCGATCCAGTAGCCCTCAAGCCGGATCCCGTAGAGACCATCGCTGATCAGCTCCGGGAAGACCTCGCGCTCGATGGAGACGGCCCGATCCGGAGGGATGCGCTCCAGCACCGAGCGCTCCAGCAGATAGGCGCCGGCGTTGATCTCGTCGGTGTCGATCTGTTCCGGTTTCGGTTTCTCGAGGAACTCGGTGATCTCTCCGTCCTCATGGCGATGGCAGAGCCCGTAGCCGGAGGGATCGTCGACTGGATAGAGGGCGATCGTCGCCCGCGCGCCGGTTCGCTCGTGCTGCTCGATCAGCGCGGTCAGGTCGAGATCGCAGAGCACGTCCCCATTGAGGACAAGGAACCGCTCACCGAGCATGTCCTCGGCGAAGCGGATCGCACCGGCTGTCCCGCGGGCGTCGGGCTCCTCGGCGTGGCGGATCTCGACCCCGGGCTCGAGCTCCGCGATTGCGCGGCGCATCCCCTCGGCGAGGTGGCCGCAGGAGACGATCACGTCATCAACGCCGTGGCGGACGAGCCAGTCGATCACGTAGGCGATGTGCGGCCGGCCGGCCAGGGGCAGAACAGGCTTCGGGACCGTGTGCGTGAGCGGGCGCAGGCGAGTCCCCTCTCCGCCCGCCAGGATCAGCGCCTGCACAGCCCTCAGCCCACCACGGAGCGGTCGC
>DATDKQ010000162.1:0-6293 GCA_036519915.1 Solirubrobacterales bacterium
AGCTCGTAGGCGTCCTCGGGAGGGGTGATCGCGAGCATCTCGTCGTGGGCCTCCTCGAAGGAGGCAGTGGGCCTGAACAGGCCGAGCCGGCCGCCGACCCGGTAGACGTGGGTGTCGACGGGGATCTCGGGGCGTCCGAACGTGAAGAGCATGACCACGGCCGCGGTCTTCCGGCCGACGCCTGGCAGACCGGTGAGGAAGTCCAGAGCGGTTTGCCGGGGCGCCTCGGCTAGCCAGTCGAGGTCCGGGGGATCCCCCAGCTCTCCGAGGATCTCCTGGATGCGAGGTGCCTTCGTGGGGCTCAGGCCGCCGGGCTTGATGGCGGACTCGACCTCCTCGGTCGGCGCGTCCCTCACCTCCTCCCAGGTGGGGAACCGCTCGCGCAGCCGCGAGTAGGCGACATCGCGGTTGCGGTCGTTGGTGTTCTGGGAGAGCACCCCGCGTACGAGCTCGGCGATCGGGTGGCCGTGCGGCTCGTTCACCGGGCGCCCGTAGAGCGCCCGCAGACGGTCGCGGATCGCAAGCACCCGCCGCCGCGAGGGGCGCCGCCACTCCGGATCCCGCTTGGGGATGCGCCGCCGCCTGCCGGCCGGAATGGCCGCGGTATCGCCGCCGGCGAGCACTATCCTGTTGGGGAGTGGCACCGGGCGAGGATATTCCCCGCCCGTCTCAGCCGGCCGATCCGCCCGTTCGACCCCGAAATAGGGGGAAGAGGTGTGCGGTCGGTCACGAATCTGTAGTCAGAGGGTTAATTAGAATCCCGCGTTCGTGCGCTCCCTGATCAACAAAATCGGCCGCTGGTTGCCCCATGGGTATGGGGATGCGGGCAAGCAGCTCGGCCTCTTCGTGCTGGCCGAGCTCAGCTACGAGGCCGTGCGCGGCCTCGCCGACGGTGCGCGCGACCAGGCGATGGTCAACGGCCAAAACGTGATCTCCCTCGAGAAGAGCCTGCACACCTTCTTCGAGCCCAACGTGCAGTCGATCTTCATCGACCACCGCTGGATCATCGACTTCGCCAACTACATGTACATGAACAGCCACTTCGTGGTGACCACGGCGTTCCTGGTCTGGCTGTACGTCTTCCGCAACCAGAACTTCTACTTCGTGCGGAACATGTTCATGGTCGCGATGGCCCTGGCGATCGTCGGCTACGCGCTCGTGCCCACGGCGCCGCCACGGCTCTTCCCGCAGGAGGGCTTCGTCGACACGATCACCGACTTTGCGCAGGTCAACCACGACTCCGGCCTGGTCAAGCTCTTCATCAATCCCTACGCCGCAATTCCCTCCATGCACATCGCCTTCTCGACGATGATCGGCGTCACCGGTGTCCTTGTCTCGCGGCACAGGATCACCAAGGTCCTCTGGGTCGCCTACCCGGTGCTCGTCTTCTGGGTGGTCGTCGTGACCGCCAACCACTTCTGGATCGACGGTGCCGCCGGCCTGCTCGTCGCCGTTCTCTCGGCGCTCGCAGCGCGCGAGGTGCTGGCCCGCGCCCGTCCCGGCGTCTGGTCCTTCCGGCCCGCGACGACTTGACCGCTCGAGTCGCGCTCCGTCGCTACGGCGAGCCGGGGCTGGTGGCGGCTGCCCTCGGCGCCGCCTACCTGATCGTTCAGCCGGACAGCGCGGACCACGCCGCGCAGTTCTTCCGCTCAGAGCTCTTCGCCGATCAGGGCTTTTCGGCGTGGGACAATTTCTGGTTCGGCGGCCACCACCTGCCTGGGTATGGGCTCCTCCTGCCCGCGCTCAGCTCGCTGGTCGGTGCCCGGCTCGTCGGTGTGGTGTCGGCTCTCGCGGCAGCGCTGCTCTTCTCCGCGATCGCGTATGACCGCTTCGGGGAGCGTGCCCGGCTCGGCGTGGTCTGGTTCGCGACGGCCACATCGATCAGCCTGTTCACCGGTCGGCTCACCTTCGCGCTCGGCGTGGCCGTGGCCCTCGCGGCGGTCTACGCAGCTCAGCGAAACCACAGGCTGGTCGCAATCTTCTTCGCCGCCCTGACACCGCTCGCGAGTCCCGTCGCGGCGCTCTTCCTGGCCTGCGGTGTGATCGCCTACGCGATCGCGGAGCGAAGCCGCCGGGGCCTGGAGCTCGCCGTCATCACGTTGGGGATGGCGCTGCTGATCAATTCCGCGTTTCCGGAGGGCGGCACCGAGCCGTTCACGTTCTCGAGCTACCAGCCGGCGATCCTGGTGGCAGTCGCGGTATTCATCGCCCTGCCATCAAACGAGCGGCTGCTCCGCTACGGGGTCGCCGCCTATTGCTTCGCGCTGACCGCCGCCTTCCTGATCCAGACGCCGATGGGCGGCAATGCGACCCGGCTGGGCGCGCTCCTGCTAGGCCCGGCGCTCGCCTTCGGTCTCTGGCGCCGCCAGCGTTTTGCCCTGATCCTGTTGGTTCCGGTGCTGGTCTACTGGCAGTGGTCGCCGGTCGTCCGTGACCTCGAGCAGGTGAGCGCGCAGCCCTCTGTCAAACCGGGGTTCTACGCGCCGCTGATCGATTTCCTGCGGGGTCAGCCTCGGCACGACGCTTACCGCGTGGAAGTCCTGCCCGAGGCTCATCACTGGGAGTCGGCCTACGTCCCGCGTGGGATCTACATCGCCCGCGGCTGGGAACGTCAGCTCGACCGCAAGCTCAATCCGCTCTTCTACCAATCGACTCCGCTGACCGGCCCGCAGTACCGGAGCTGGCTCGATGACCTCGGCGTCGGATTCGTGGCGGTCCCGCACGCCGCACTCGATTACGCGGGGCGCCCGGAGAAGAAGATGCTGAAGCGGGGCCCGCCGCGGTACCTCGAACGGGTCTACAACAGCACGGACTGGACCGTCTACAAGGTGCGCAACCCCTCGCCCCTTGCGATCGGCGGCAAGATGGTGAAGCTGCGGCCGCAGGGGTTCGTGGTCGACACCAGCGCGCCAGGGACCGTCCTGGTCAGGGTGCACTGGACCCCCTACTGGTCGATTGAGCAGGGAACCGGCTGCGTGGAGCAGGCGCCCGGCGGCTACACCATGCTCGACGTGGAGACGCCCGGGCGCTTCCGGGTCGGCATCGACTTCTCGCCCGTGCGGGCGATCAGCTCCGGGCCTCGCTGCCATGAGGAGCCGGTGATCCAGTACGGCTCCGCGGGGAGCGAGACGCCCGCAACGATCCCGCGAGGGGTCGGGCAACCCTGATGGGCGCCGTGGGCCGGGCCGCTGATCGCGTCCGGAGGTCCGTCTCCTCGGCGCTGCCACGGGGTCCCCTCGATCTGCTCATCCAGCTCGCCCTGCTCGCCGGCGCCTACTGGGCGTGGCGTCATGCGAGGGGAGCCGTGGACGGCAGCATGGGCGTCTCTTTCTCGCACGCGCGGGATCTGGTCTCGGCCGAGCGCTTCCTCGGGCTGCTGTTCGAGCCCAACGTCCAGCACTGGGCCGTGAACGCCGGATGGCCCGCCGACGTCGCGCGGTGGGGCTACGCGAACCTCCACTTCAAGGGCAGCTGCCTGATGCTGGCGGTCCTCTACTTCGGCTACCGGGGAAGCTACGGATTCGTCCGGAACGCCGTCTTGGCCGCGATGGCCATCTCGGTACTCGGCTACGCCCTCTTCCCGACCGCGCCGCCTCGCTTCCTGCCCGAGCTCGGCCTCGACCCCTCGAGCGCGGTGACCGGCAACAACCCGCTGCTCTCGAATCCGGGCGATCCGCTGTTCAACCCATTCGCCGCCGTCCCATCTATGCACGTCGGGCTTTCGGTGATCCTCGCCTGGTCGCTTGGCATGCTGGTGCGCCCCCGGCTCCTTAAGGCCGCGTTCTTCGCCTATCCGCTTCTGATGACGTACGTGGTCGTGGCCAGCGGCAACCACTTCTGGCTCGACGCGATCTTCGGCTTGCTCACGGCCGCGCTCGCGACCGGCGTCGCTATGCTCCTCGCCCGGCTCAACTCGGACTGGTCCTTCGGTTTGGCGACCCGCAGCACTCCAACCGGCGACCTCGAACCGCAGCCAGAGCCCGAGGCCGCACCGGCATAGGTGCGAGGGTGCGCCGATAATGCAAGGGGTGCGCCGGTGGGCGCGACCCGTTTAATGCTGGGGCCGCAACCCGTTTAATGATGAGCATCGATCAGCGAGACCTGCCCGCCAACGGGACCCCTCCGCCCGGCAGGGGACCGACCAGCGCCGCCGAGCTCTCGGCGGCGATGCGGAACCGCCTGATCGAGTCCCGCCTCACGCCGAACGCGATCTCCCTGGTCGGCCTCATCGGCAACCTGGCGGCGGCCGTCCTGATCTGGCAGGGCCTCTACTTTCTCGGCGGCATCGCGTTCATCATCGGCTCGGTGATGGACACCCTCGACGGTCGCTACGCGCGGGTGTCAGGCAAGGGGACCCTGTTCGGAGCCTTCCTGGATTCGACGCTGGACCGGATCGAGGAGGGGATCGTGCTCACCGCGATCGCCTACCGGTTCGCCCTCAGCGGAGACGAGTTCGCCGCGGCGATGTGCGTCGTGGTCGTGCTCGGCTCGCTGATGGTCTCCTACACGCGCGCACGTGCCGAGGCGCTGGGGGTGGAATGCAAGGTCGGGTTGGCCACGCGCCCGGTTCGGGTAGTCATACTGTCGATCGGCCTCGTCTTCGCGAAGGGAGCTGGGATCTTCGACGCAGACCTTCTGGCACCGGCGATCTACGCGATGGCGGCGTTAACGGCTTTCACCGTCTTTCAGCGCGTCTGGCACGTCAGGAACGAGCTCAGGCGGCGCGGCGCGGAAGTACAACGGACGCCCGCCCAGGAGGCTGTTCCGGCCGAGGACGTGTAACCCCATAGCTGCGCAAGTGTGGTTTCAACGCTGATTCTTCTTATCGAGGAGGATTTCCAAGGATGAGCACCGTGAATGGAAGAGCCAATGGCGCCCGCCGCAACGGTGGCCGAGATGACACGGTCCGGGTTGCGGTCGTAGGCGTCGGCAACTGTGCGAGCTCTTTCGTGCAGGGCGTCCAGTACTACAAGGACGCCGACCCCACTGAGCAGGTCCCGGGCCTCATGCACGTGGATCTGGGCGGCTATCACGTGAGCGACATCGAGTTCACGGCCGCCTTCGACATCGACGCGGACAAGGTCGGGAAGGACCTCTCCGAGGCGATCTGGGCTGGCCAGAACAACACGATGAAGTTCTCGGACGTGCCGAAGCTGGGCGTCAAGGTCCACCGCGGCATGACCCACGACGGCCTCGGCAAGTACCTGAAGGAGAAGATCACCAAGGCACCGGGCGAGACCGCCGACATCGTCGGAATCCTCCAGGACACCCAGACGGACGTGCTGGTCTGCTACCTCCCGGTGGGCTCGGAGCAGGCGACCAAGTGGTACGTCGAGCAGGCGCTCGCCGCCGGCGTCGGCTTCGTGAACTGCCTGCCGGTGTTCATCGCCCGCGAGGACTACTGGGACCGGCGCTTCGAGGAGGCCGGGCTGCCGATCATCGGCGACGACATCAAGTCCCAGGTCGGCGCCACCATCGTGCACCGCCAGCTGGCGAGGTTGTTCGCCGACCGTGGCGTGCGCATGGAGCGCACCAGCCAGCTCAACGTCGGCGGGAACATGGACTTCTACAACATGCTCGAGCGCGAGCGGCTGGAGTCCAAGAAGATCTCGAAGACGAACGCGGTCACCTCGATCATGGACCACGAGCTGCCCGCGGAGGACGTCTACATCGGCCCCTCGGACTACGTGCCGTGGCTGACGGACCGCAAGTGGGCGCACATTCGCGTGGAGGGCAGGGCCTTCGGCGACGTGCCGCTCAACCTCGAGCTGAAGCTCGAGGTCTGGGACTCGCCGAATTCCGCCGGCATCGTCATCGACGCGGTGCGGATCGTGAAGCTGGCCCTGAACCATGGCATCGCGGGCCAGCTGGACGGGCCCTCCAGCTACCTGATGAAGTCGCCGCACAACCAGCGGCCCGATTCGCTGGCGCGCGAGCTGACGGAGGAGTTCATCGGGAAGTACGCGCGCGAGCGTGGAGTGCCGGCCGGCAAGGGCTCGAGCAAGGCGAAGGCCAAGGCGAAGTAGCGCCGGCCCCGGGGTTCCCTAGGGCGCGCATAGACTCGCGATCCGATGGCGAGACCACGGATCTCGATCGGCCACCGTGAGCGAGAACGCGATCGAATTCGAGATCGAACCCGGCCGGCACTGGCTGGCGCTCGCGTGCGCCCCGCTCCGTCCCCGGAGGCACGGGGTGAATGACCACCGGCGGATCGGACTCCCGGTGCGGGCGTTGAGCTTCGAGCGCCTCTAAGCTCGGCGCGTGACCGACCAATCCCTGGCGATCGCCCAGGT
>DATDKQ010000163.1:0-3034 GCA_036519915.1 Solirubrobacterales bacterium
TCGGCCAGGACCTGCGAGACGATCGCGTCGGCGCGCTCCCTCAGCGACGCGACCGTAGGCATCACCTCTTGGGCGCCCATCCAGCGCTCGAAGCGGCTCAGCTCGGAGTCGAGGATCCCGCCGGCGCGGCGGGCCTCCGCCTCGCGGCCGGACGCGTTCCGCTCGACGATCGCCTGTACCTCGTCGACGTCGTAGAGGCTGACCCCCTCGATTTCCCGGCACTCCGGATCGATGTCGCGCGGGACCGCGAGGTCGATGACCAGCAGAGGCGGAGGGTCGCGCTGGTCCATGATCAGCTCGAGCTCCGAGCGCTCGATCAGGTGGTGTGGCGAATTGGTCGTCGAGACGACGATGTCCGCGCTCGCCAGCTGAGTCGGGAGCTCGTCGATCCGGACCGCGTGGCCGCCGAAGCGCTCGGCCAGCGAGATCGCCCGGTTGTAGCCGCGGTTGGCAATGAAGACGGCATCCGAGCCGCGCGCCGCGAGGGCGCGGGCTGTGAGCTCGGAGGTCTCGCCCGCTCCGATCAAGAGGACCCGCCGCGCGGAGAGGTCGCCGAGGTTGCGCTGGGCGAGCTCGACCGCGACCGATGGGATCGAGACGCCCTTCTCCCCGACCGCGGTCTCGGTCCGGACGCGCTTGCCCGCCGCGAGGGCGCCGCGGAACATCCGGTTCAGGATCGGACCGCTGGCGCCCTCGACCAGCGCCAGCTCGTAGGCACGCTTCACCTGGCCCTGGATCTCGGCCTCGCCGAGGATCATCGAGTCGAGGCCCGCCGTGACCCGGTAGAGATGCCTCGCGGCGTCGGCGTCGCGCAGCGAGTAGAGCGGGCCGAGCAGCTCGGTCGGCGGGATCCCGGCCTCCCTGGCGAGCACGCCGAGGCCCGCGGTCTCAGCCTCGACCGAGTCGGTGGCCACCAGGTAGAGCTCGGTGCGGTTGCAGGTGGATAGCGCGAGCGCCTCGCTGATCGGCTCCTCCGAGACGAGCGCGTTCAGCACTCCGGCCGCACGACCTTCGGTGAGAGCGAGCTGCTCGCGCAGAGCCAGCGACGCGGTGTGGTGCGAGACACCCAGGACCAGGAGGCCGCTCATCGCTCCCCCTGGCGGACGGTTTCGATTTCGCGCTCGCGTTCATGGATCTCGCCAACGTCGTGCTCCGGCGGACGCGCCTGGTGCCGCTCGGCGAGCTCCGCGAGGGACCCGAGCTCGCGCTGGATGCGGGCCAGCTTCGCGGCCATGATCGCCACGTAGATCAAGAGCAGGAGGAGGAAGACGAGGTAGGCCCCCCCGACGTAGCGGTCGGCGTCCTCGATTGCGAGCAGCGGGATCACGCCGTCGCCTCCAGCGCCCGGCGGATCCGCTTCAGGTTTGCCGAGGCCGCCTTCGAATCGAGCTCGAACCAGACCAGGGTCGTCCAGAGCAGCGCCATCCCGGCGAGGCAGGCGAGGAAGGGGAACAGCATCGAATCGGGCAGGCCGCCGGTGGAGGAGAAGGTGCGGGGATGGATCAGCGGCTGCGCCAGGCGGACCGCGAGGAAGTTGAGCGGCACGAAGGCGCCGGCGGTGATCGCGAACACCGAGGCGTAGCGGGCCTGGCGGTCGCGGTCCTCGATCGCGTAACGCAGGGGGTAGTAGGTCGCGTAGAGCAGGAAGACGATCAGGAAGCTGACCAGGGTCGGCTCCTTCCACTCCCACCAGACGCCCCAGGAACCCTTGGCCCAGATCGCGCCGGTGAGCAGCACGGCGAGACCGAAGATCACGGAGATGTGGATCGAGACGTAGGAGCGGGCGTCGTGCTTGGGGTCGCCGGTGCGCAGGTGGCGGATTGCGTGGATCGCCGCAACGATCCAGCCGCACAAGGCCACGGTCGCGAGTGGGACGTGCAGGTAGAAGATCTTCTGGATGAACCCTTGATCGGCGTCCTCGGGGGCGGCGAAGAAGGCAAGCGCGTACCCCGCGGCCATCACCAGCACGGTGGCGGTCGCCAGCCGGCGCAGCGTTATCGATTTGAGGGCGTTGGCCATCCGGTGTCCCTGGCTAGTCGTCCAGCAGGAAGTCGAAGGTCGCGTAGCCGACCAGGAGGAAGATCAAATCGTAGAGGCCGAGCAATCCAAGCCATGTACCGAAGCGCCCGTAGTCGGGGCCGCCCGCGGCCAGCAGGTGCTCTCCAGCCCCGGACGCGGCAATCACCAGGGGTATCAGCAGCGGCAGCAGGATCAGCGGCGCCAGGAGGTCGCGGGCGCTCGACATCGTGGCGATCGTGGAGATCAGGGTTCCGGTTGCGGCCAGGCCGACGTTCGCCAGCAGCAGGATGAGGGCGAATGGGAGCAGCCCAGAGGCTGAATCGAGGAAGAAGAGCGCGAAGATCGGCACCGCGACCAGCTCCAGGACCACGAGGTAGATCACCAGGGCGCTTGCCTTGGCCGCGAAGAGGACGGTGCCGTCGACGGGCGCGAGCCGAACGAGATCGAACCCGCCCTCCTCACGCTCGGCGACGAACAGCCGGTTGATTGCGAGCAGCGCGGCGAACAGCAGCGTAGGCACCAGGACCCCGGCCGCCAGCTCGCCATTCAGGCTGGTCCGGTCGAGCCCGAAGCGGAAAATGACGAAGGCGGTGACGGCGAACAGGCCCATCGCCGGTAGGGAGCGGAGGGTGCGCAGCTCCACCCGCAGGTCCTTACGCAGCAGCGCCGAGAACGGGGTCATCCCAGCTCCAGAACGAAGTCCGCCGCTTCTGTGGCCATCCCCCGGTCGTGGCTGACCACCACGCGCGTGCGGCCGTTACCGGCGGCGATCAGAGGAGCGATCCGCCGTCGCGCCTCGGGATCGAGATGGGCGTCGGGCTCGTCTAGCAGGAGCAGCTCCGGCTCGTGGAGCACGGCCCGGCAGATGTCGATTCGCTGCTTCATCCCGGCGGAGAGCTCCGCGACCCGGTCGTCCGCCCGAACGCTCATGCCGACCGCCTCGAGCAGGACTTCGATCCGCGGCCCGGCCACCTCCGATCCGATCCCGTGCAGCGCGGCCGCCAGCTCGAGGTTC
>DATDKQ010000164.1:0-6670 GCA_036519915.1 Solirubrobacterales bacterium
CGGTGGGTCACAGGCCTTCGTTGCCGACCTCGCGCGCGGGCTTATCGGCAGAGGTCACGAGATCCACCTCTACGCGGCGTCCGGATCCGAGGTTCCGGGCGTTCCGGTCGTCGACACCGGAGTCGACCACCGGCCGTTGAGCGCCACGCTCTATCGAGCTTCCGGCGCCGTTGATAACCCGTCGGCCGCGACCGAAACCGCGTTCGCCCGGGTCTACTCGGCCGTGCGCGAGGACCGATACGACGTCATCCACAACCACGCCTTCGACGCGCCCGCGATCAGTCTCGCCACCGGGTTGGGCGCACCGGTGGTCCACACAGTCCACCTACCCCCGGACGACGCAGTCGCTGCTGCGCTCCATCACGCGGCGAGAACCGACGCACCGCCGACCGTCGCCGGCGTATCCGAGTTTCAGGCAAGCGCCTGGCGCCGGGTCGTCCCGATCGACGCGATCCTCCCGCCCTACGTGCCGACGAGCCTCATCGACTGGTCGCCGGGGGCGGGGGATGGCGCGGTCTTCGCCGGCCGGTTGAGCCCGGAAAAGGGAGCGGCGGAAGCCATCGACATCGCCCGGGCGGCAGGGGTCCGTATCGATGTCTACGGCGACAGCTACGACGCCGAATACGTGCGCGCGCGGATCGATCCGAGACGGGCCGAGCAAGGCGTCGGCGTCCATCCAGCCGTGCCGAGAGCGTCTCTCTGGGAGGCGATGGCACGCGCGGCCGTCGTTCTCTGCCCGGCGAGGTGGGACGAGCCGTTCGGCATGGTGGCCGCTGAGGCGCAGGCATGCGGGACACCCGTCGCCGCATTCGATCGCGGCGCACTCGGCGAGGTCATCGTGGACGAGCGGACCGGGTTCCTCGTCGCCCCCGACGACATCGACGCCGCAGCCGACGCTGTCAGGAGGACGTCGGAACTGTCGCGTACGGAATGCCGCGCGCATGCCGAACGACGCCTGGATCTCGGGCGGAGCCTCGAGGGTCACGAACAGCTCTACCGGCGAGTCGTCGGCGCTGGTGCCGGAGCCGCGGTCCATGGTTGAGTCGAGGCATTGGCTCTCGGGGCGGTTGGCGGTGGTCACGGGGGCCAGCCGCGGGATCGGAGCCGCCACCGCCGAGGCCATGGCGGCCGCCGGCGCTCACGTCGTGCTTGCCGCCCGTGACCGTGAGGCCCTCGACGAGATCGCCGCACGCATCCGCGACAACGGCGGCGAGGCGACGCCGGCGCCGACGGACGTCAGCAGGGCCGGCGACGTCGAGCGCCTGTTCGCTGACGTCGACGGGATGGGGAATCTCGCGGCGCTCGTCTGCGCGGCCGGCGTTTTGAAGTCGGTGCCGTTCGCGGAAATGACGTCCGAGGTATGGGCGGAAACGCTCGATGTGAACCTGACCGGCTCTTTTCTCTGCTGCCGCGAAGCGTTCATTGCCATGCGCCGATCGGGCGAGGGGCGCATCGTCAACTTCGCCTCCCTCTCCGGTGTCTACGGCACGGAGAAGTTCCCGGGTCTGGCCGCATACAACGTCTCGAAGTACGGAGTCATCGGGCTGACCGAGGCGATCGCGGCTGAGGGGAAAGAGCATGGCGTCAGCGCCGTCTGCATCAGCCCGGGAGCGGTGGACACCGCGATGCTTCGTCAGGCCAATCCAAGCCTGCGCCCCGGCCTCACCCCCGGCGACGTCGCCGAGCTGATCGCCGCGCTGCTCGACAGCCCCCTCGAGGCCGCCAGTGGGGCGAACATCCCCCTCTTCTCAAACGCCTAGCTCGAGAGTCAGGCGCGTGTCACTGGGCAAGAGACCACAGGTCGACGCCCTCGTCGGCGAGCTGACCGGTGTCGGGGCGCGCTCGACTCGCAACGAGGCGGGCGCATGCCGCCATTTCCCCGTCGGTGTCCAACTCGGGGTCGCCTCCACGGTCGAGCCCGACGGCTGCCCGTAGCAGTCCCTCCCGCATGTAGAAGCCGATCAGCTTTCCCTCCTCCAGGCTCCCGCGGACCACGAACTCGTCCCACTCCGTCGCGTGGCCGACGTACTCGAGCTTGTGCTCGTACTGATCGGACCAGAAGGTGTGGATGTAGTCGTACGGAGAGCTGGAGCCGAGCATCGACCTCGCCGCGGCGCCCCCCATCTTCTCGGCGTTGTTGTAGTGCTCGACGCGAACTCGTCCGAAAACCGGGTGGAGCTGGTTGGCGACGTCGCCGGCGGCGTAGACGTCAGCGGCGCTGGCCCGGCAGAGCTCGTCCACCAGGACGCCGTTCTCCTGCTCCACGGGCGACGCGAAGGTCGGCACGTCGGGCTCGATCCCGATGCCGACGACTGCGAAATCGCACTGAATCCGATCGCCGTTGGCCGTCACGGCCGCCTCCACGCGTTCGGTCCCTTCGAAGGCGGTGATGTGAGTTTCGGGCAGCAGCTCGACGCCTTCCGCGCGGTGAAACCCGCCGATCACCGCGCCGACCTCCTCGCCCAGAACCCTTTCGAGGGGTACGCGCTGAGGAAAGGCAGAGGTCACCCGAACCCCGAGCTGCGTCAGGGAGGCCGTGACCTCGCACCCGATGAAGCTCATGCCCAGGACCACCGCGTGGCGATCCGCCACAGCCTCGCGCTTGATCGCATCGCACTCGGCCACTGTTCGAAGCTGGTGGATTCCGGGAAGCTCGGCCCCGGGAATGTCGAGCCGCCGGTTCCGCCCACCCGTGGCGATCAGGATCTTCTGGTACTCGAGCTCCTCGCCCGACTCGAGGACCATCTTGTGCGCGGCGGGATCCACCTCGGCAACAGTCGACTCGAGCCTTTCGACGCCGTGCTCCTCGTACCAGGGAGCGGGTCTGACGTACCAGCCGTCGAGATCCTCCTCCGACCGGAGGTAGGTCTTGGACAGCGGGGGACGACCGAATGGGACCCCCGGCTCGTGGCCGATGAGCACGACTCGGCCGCGAAATCCCTCATCCCGAAGAGTCGCCGCCGCGTTCCCTCCGGTGAGACCGCCACCGACGATGACGATCGGCTTGGCGCCGTCTTGCGCGGACATCGAGCGCATTCTTTCAGTGGCCCTCGAAGGAGGGCCCTTGGCTTCCGCTTCCATCCAGACCGGCGAGAGTCGGACGAACGTGTGAGGCTATGGGGCTCCGAGTCCCTACCCAAGGAGAGAAGATGGCAGACAGCGTCTACCGGGTCACCGAAGTGGTTGGGGTCAGCTCCGATTCGTGGGAGCAGGCGACGAAGAACGCCGTTGAGAAGGTCAGCGAAACCGTGCGCGACCTGCGGATCGCCGAGGTCGTTCGCCAGGACGTGACCATCGACGGCGGAAAGGTCTCCGAGTTCCGCATCCGGCTCGGTATCTCGTTCAAGTACGACAAGGAGTAGGAGCTCGAGTTCCAGGGGCCGCCGGGTCACCAGCCAAGGGCCCTCGAAAGAGGGCCCTCGGTGTGTATAGGCTGGCCTCACGGAACGCAGGGACGCAACCGAACTCCTCGAGATCGCCGTCTCCGAGAGCGGAGGCGTGCGCCTGCTGCGCCTGACCGGCGAGCTGGACATGGCGGGCGTCGATCAATTCGAACGGCTGCTGGCCGCGGACCAGATTCCGCAAACCGGGACATTCGTCCTTGACCTCCGGAAGCTCACCTTCATCGACTCGTCGGGCCTACGGGCGGTGATCATGGCTGACCAGCGCGTGCGTTCCGAAGGCGGCCGCTTCATCGTGGTCAGGGGCCCGGAGCGGGTCAATCAGGTGATGGAGATGACCGGGGTAGCGCAGCACCTCGAGCTTGTCGACGAGCCTCCGGCCGCCTAGGCGGCCCTCAGCCCGAGACGGCGCCCGGAGGGTCGAGGTCGACCTCCAGCCAGACCGTGGTCCACCCACCTTCGCGATCGACGCCCCAGCGATCTGCGAGTCGCTCCGTCAAGAAGAGGCCCCAGCCGCCAGGTCCTCTCGCGGCCGGCTTGGGGAGATTGGCGCTGAACCCCTCTCCGGGATCGCTCACCTCGAGGCGAATCACACGATCGGAGGTCTCGACCCGGAGCCGGATCAGGTCATGAGGCCGAACCCGGGCGTGACGCACACTGTTCGTGACGAGCTCACTGACCAGCAGGGACAGGTCGAGGTAGACCTTTGTCGGGAGCGAATCGGCCAGCGGCGTGAGTGAAGTCCGCGCTTCGGCCGGACAACGTGGGCCCGGCTCCAACTCGACTGCGATGGATTCGCCCGGCGCCGGCGGGGTCGCCGGGAGCTCGGTCGTCTGCGTGCCAACCCGGCGCAGGACGACCACCGCGACATCGTCATCGGGCTTGCCGTTGTCGGTCATGGCCAGCCGGCCGAGTCGCGCCGCCGTCTCGCTCGCACTGGCGCCAGCGCTCGATCGCAGCAGCTCCATGATGCGGCCGGCCGGATCGTCGTGGGGGTCGCGCCGCTCCGTGAGCCCATCGGTGAAGAGGACGAGCGCGTCCCCCGGCAGCAGCTCGAGGCGCTGGTCGACCAGCTCGGGGTCGGAGTAGATCCCGAGCAGCATTCCCCCTGTCCCCGCGAGCTCCTTGACCTCACCTTGGGCTCGGACCACGAGCGGATGGGGATGCCCGCCGTTGCTCAGGGCCACGCCATGGTCCGGGCTCCCGACGTCGAGTTGCACCAGGACCGCCGTCATGAAGCGATGGTCGGATCGCTGTTCGAGGATGGCTTCGTTGAGTTTTCGCAGGGCGTCACTGGGGCCGGTCGCCTGGCGGCCGACGGCTCGCAGGGTGTACCGAGCGAGCGCGGTCAGCGATGCCGCCTCGGGCCCCTTGCCGCAGACGTCCCCGATCACCGCCACCCAACGACCACCGCTCGTCTCGAAGACGTCGTAGAAGTCCCCGCCGGCCTCCTGCCCCTGGGCGCCGGCCCGGTACCAGCCGGCCGCCTCGAACTCGGGAATCTCGGGAAGCTGGGGAGGCAGCAGCTCGGCTTGGAGATCGTGCGCCAGGTGCTGGGCCCGGCGCTCGGCCCGTCTGCGCTGGTAGGTGACGATCGCCAGGATCAGGCCCGTCAGGCCCACGATCGCCGAGAAGCTCTGAGCAAGAAGGAGACCGTCGTCCTGCGTGCGTCTGAAGAACGGCCCCTCCTCGTTGCCTGTGAAGGTCACCGCGATGATGGCGAAGGTCAGGGCGGCGAGGGTCGCCCCGGGCTGCAGGAACCTGAGCGCCGCCCAGACGATGATGGGGAACGCCAGATAGACGGCGGGGACATCATTGGTGAAGACCACCAGCTCGATGCCGACCAGGGCCACCATCAGGCCGACCAATTCGACGGCGCTTCCCGGCAGATCGTGATAGGGCCAGTGGGTGACGAGCACGAAGATCGCGGACGCGACGAGCAGATCGCCGCCCATGTCGCCGAGCCACCACAGGCGCCAGGTCGTGAGCGCGCTCTCGGAGAGGGAGTCCCCGACGCTGAGGCTGGCGAGGCCGATCGTCGCACTTACCGCGGTGCTGATGACCGCGCCGAACACGACCAGCGCGAAGAGGTCACGCAGGCGCAGCAGCGTGGGACGGAAGCCGAAGCGTTCGAGCAGCCACGCGCCCACAACCGCCTCCAGCGTGTTGCCCACGGCGATCCCGGCGGCCGTGTAGACCGGCACGTCGGTGGTGACGTTGGCGAGAAAGGCGCCGAGCAGGATGCCCGGCCACAGACCCCGCCCCCAGAGGACGAGGGCGGCGAGGGCGATGCCCGTCGGCGGCCAGATGGCCGTCACGCTCTCGTTGGAGAAGGCGAGCGTCAGCCCGAGCTTCGCCGACCCGAAGTACACCAGCGCCAGGGCGAGCGCCAGTACGAGTTCCCATCCGGAGGTGGCCTGCCTCCATGATCGGATGGGCGGGGAGATCACACCGCCTGTGACCCTATCGCGGCGTCAGCGCCCGATGTGGAAGCCGATCCGTTCCGGGATCGCTGCCAGGCCTCTACTCAGCGGGCCGGCGGTCGCGCCCTGCTCCTCCGCGGCCTCCTTTGCGACAACGCCGGTGCGGATCGCGTTGCCGCCCAGCCAAGATGCCAACCCCGTTGGTACGCGGCGCGGCGCCGGGTCGACCAGGGCAAGCCGCGATTGCTCGTCCCGCCGGTCCAGGGCCAGGGAGGCGGCGGTCCGTCCCATCATCAGGGACGGCCCGACTCCGTTGCCGGTGTAGCCGAAGACGCAGTAGACCGGATCCGCGCCGAGGGGGACGACCATCGGCAGGTGGCCGGGGGAGACGTCGATCGGGCCTCCCCAGGCCTGGGTGATCCGCCGGCCCTCCAGACCCGGGAAGAACGAGCGCAGGTGTGAGGCGACTTCGCCGACGACATCCCCGTCGAGCTCGGTGCGCCGTCCCAGGCGGGCGCCGTAGGCGATCCTGCCCCCGCCCCAGCCGAAGGCGATTCGCCCGTCGGGCGTCGTCCGCATGTAGTGGACCATCGCCCGGCTATCGGTGATGCATTCGCCACCCGTCCAGTCGATCTCCTCGAGGAGGTCCGGTACCGGCTCAGTCAGCACGATGTGGCTGGAGGTGACGGTGAGGCGGCCGCGCAGCGGCGAGCCGGCTGCGCCCGACGCCGGCCCGACGGCAAGGACGCACGACCCGGCGCGGATCCGAGCCTCGGGCGTCTCGGCCAGGCAGCCCCAGGTCCCGGCGCGGAGCCGGCGAAGCGGCGAGCTCTCGAAGACTCGGAC